>JAXMLI010000185.1:0-16070 GCA_034368785.1 Smithellaceae bacterium
TTGTCAGTTTTTGATGAACTCTTAAAAAGTCGAAAAACACTGGTTTCGTGACGGCTTCGTAAAAAGTTCCGCAGGCAAGGCGCGCAAATCCTGAGGAATGAGGCGTCGGGGGAGGGGGCTTGTTCCGGAAGCCCAAAGGGATCGGAACGTGTCCCCGGAACACGCCGCAGTGACGAAGGGTGCAGTGCAGCATCCAGACTTTTTACGAAGTCGTCAGTTTTGTATCTGGAAAACAGGTTGACAGCCCCGTGTCAGCCTGAGCCGGGCGGCTTTGATATTTGTCTATTTTGTTTGCGCCTGCGCCAGAAGAACAACGCGGCAATTGCCAGCGCCAATTTGGTTATTGCTGCGGCGGCCCATAGCGTACGGGCAACAAGTGTGCGGCGTTGCTTTACTTGTTTGGCCTCCCGGCTGGTTTTGGCCTGTGCAAGCATTGTCCGCCAGTCGGGGATGTTTTCTGGCGCGGGCAGGCTGTAACAGGCGTTCCACAACGCCAGATATGCGGATTCTTCTTTTTGCCATTTTGCGTCATCCCATCCCAATTCGGGCTGGCAAATGGCGCGAATGGCCGGCAAAAACGCCTTTCCGCCTTCCGGCAGCAACAGTCCCAGCCTCACTCGGCGCAAAAGCAAATCGTCGAGGTGAACCACACCCTCGGCGCGGGCGGCCCAGCGCAGCTCTGCCCACAGCGTTTTGGCGCCGGGGATCGGTTCCAATTCGCCGGGAAAGGCCGCCGCAATCAATGCAGAGGCATCCTTGCCGTAATGGCCCATCAGGCGGCGGCGCAGTGTTTTGTCCGGGTGATTGATTTCCGGCATTATTGCCGGGTTAAGCACGGGGGCGGCGCTGACTGCTGGAGGCATGTTGGGCACGTAACGGCGCGCTGCCTTGAGCGCATCCAGCGCAATCAACCGGAATGTGGTTAACTTGCCTCCGGTCACGGTAAGCAGCCCGCGCTCTTCCCATATCACATGGTCGCGCGATTCTTTGGAAGGATCGGTCTGGCCTGTGTTGATGACGGGCCGCACGCCGGAAAATGTTGCCAAAACATCATCCAACGTCAGGCGCAGTGATGGGAACTCGGCCTCGACGGCGGCCATCAGGTAAGCCACTTCCCGGGCGCTGATGCGGGGTTCATCATCCAGCGGTTGGTCATGGTCCAAATCGGTTGTGCCTACCAGCGTAATGCCTTCCCAGGGAAAAATGAATACCGGGCGGCGGTCAATGGGGTGTAAAAAGCTAATGGCCTGTGCTGCCGGCAGCCGCCATGCGGGAAAAATCAGATGGCTGCCGCGCAATGGGCGAAGGCGAGAAGACGCATTCATTTGCCTGCGCACGGCGTCTGCCCATGCGCCAGTGGCGTTAATCACCACGCGGGCATAGGCGTTGGCGCTGCGATTTTGCTCCATATCTTGCAGGCGCGCGCCGGTTGCCTTCTGGCCAGTTTCATCGAACAATAATTCCTGGGCGGCCACATAGTTGAGTGCTACTCCGCCCTCGGCGGCGGCCTCCTGGATGAGGCGCAGTACCAGGCGAGCGTCGTCCGTTTGAGCATCACCATAGCACAGCCCTCCCTTTAGCCCTTTTTGGGCAAGATGGGGTGCCAGCATTTCAAAATCTTGCGGGCTGTAATATTGATGGGTCCATTGCAATGCCAGCAGGTCGTAAATAGCCAATCCGGTTTGGTATGTCCAGCGGCCGGGGCGGTCGCCTTTGTAGGTTGCCAGCAAAAAACCCATGGGGTCTATCAGCCCGGCGCCTTCTTCGAGCAAACGGTCTCTTTCCCTCACCGAAGCGCGGGTCAGACCTATCTTGCCTTCTTTAAGGTACCGCAGCCCGCCGTGAACCAGCTTGGAAGATCGGCTGGACGTGCCCCATCCAAAATCGCGCCGCTCCACCAGCAAAACGCGCAGGCCAAGCCGGGCGGCTTCTCTTAGAATCCCCGCGCCGGTAATGCCGCCGCCAATGATGAGGATATCCCATGGTTGTTCCAATGTAGACCAGATTTTATCGCGCCAGCTTGTTTCCCACATAGGTCAAGTTCCAATTTGTGCAAGTTATACAAGTTTGCCCGGATTCATTATCCCTTTCGGGTCGAACTGCTTGCACAGGCCGGCCAATGCGGCCATGCCAAGTTTGCCTTTTTCTGCGGGCAGGTAGGGCAAATGGTCTGTGCCAATGCCGTGTTGATGGCTGATGGTTCCGCCCTGCGCAACAATGGCCTGGCTTGCGGCCGTTTTGAGCGTATGCCAGCGACGGAGTGTTTCACTGGCGGCCTTGCGCCTGTCCGGGCTGGAGGCCAAGCGGAACAGATAAGTAGTATACAGGCTGGAGCCATACGGATAAAGATGCGATAAATGCGTGAACACATGCACCTGCTCGTTTTCCAGGGCAGGGCGCAGGGCAGATTCAATGGCCTCTATCATGGCCGGGATGTTGTCCCAGCCGGTTGCTGTTTCCAGCGTGTCAATGGCGTAGCCCATTTCCCACAAAGTATTGCGAAGATAAGGCGTACGAAAACGGTTTTTATGCCACCGGCTGCCAATTGTTCTGCCGGCGCGTATCCCCCTGCAGTTATCGGCGATATTCAGCGCTTCCTTGCGGGATGTTCTGATGACTGCGTCCCGGCCGGCAAAACCAAGCAACAACATGCACTTGTTGTCTTTTACGCCTCGAAGCGCAAGCAGGCGCTCCAGTAAGCCTATCAGGTATTCGTGGCCGGCCAATGCCAGCGTGGTTTCTGTTTCCGTGGGGGTGCTCAGGCGCAGCATCGAAAGCGACAGACGGGCTTGCACAATCTGGCGCGCCGCGCTCAACCCTTGTTCAAAGCCGGGGAAAAACACGACATGGAAATTTTCTCTTTCCGGTAGAGGTGTTACGCGCACGGTGGCTTCGGTCAGAATACCCAGCCGTCCTTCAGAGCCAAGAACAACTTCTCTCAAATCCGGCCCGGCGGCAGAGGCGGGGAACGCCGGCAGTTCCAGGCTGCCGGCGGGCGATTCCAGCTTTCCGCCCGCAAACAGTTTTTCGATGCGCCCGTAACCCAATGACTGCTGCCCGCTGGAACGGGTGGCAATCCAGCCGCCCAAGGTGGAAAGCTCGAAGGATTGGGGGAAGTGCCCCAGGGTAAAGCCTCGCGCCCGAAGCTGCGCTTCCAGGTCGGGGCCGGTGGTGCCCGCGCCAAAGGTTGCCAGGTGGCTGATGTCGTCAAAGCGTTTCAGGCCGCTTAGGCGGCTCATATCAACGGTCAGCACCGGCGCATCACCGGGCAGCGGGTTGATGTGCCCCACGACGCTGGTTCCGCCGCCATAGGGAATGAGCCGCGCGCCTACTGCCGCTGCGTAGCCAATCAACTCTCGTACCTCGGATTCTGTGGAAGGATAGGCTACGCCATCGGGCAGGGGGTGTATATCGCCACAGCGCAGGGCAATCCAATCCGGCAGGCTTTGCCCTCGCGCGTGGAAAATTCGCTCTACCGGGCTATCCAAAACCAACGGATGAACGGGCAGCCGGGATGGCGGCACGGCGGCTGCGGCTTCTTCCAGTCTGACATCTTGCGGCGGCGTACCGGGGCCGATCAATTGTTCCAAAAACCGCGCTGCCGACGCGGGCAGCGGGTACGTGATGGTATCATCTCCCCAACCGTTCCAGCGTCTCATGGTTTACCTCATTCCGGGCCGCCTGTTGAGCGGCGGTTTGCTTCCACAAATCTATGCTTTCTCGCATAACAGTTTTGGAAAGTTTTTCCGCCTTGCATGCATTTTTGCGGCGAACGTCAGCCAGCAAGGCGGCATAAAAAGCCCGGGAGGCTGCCCTGGCTTTGGGATTGGAAAAATACAATTGCGCGGCCTGTATGTAAAGTTTTGTAAAGCCGTTGAGAATGAGCGTAAATACCGGATTGCCGGAGGCCAGCGCCAGCGTACGATGCAGTTTCCAGTCAAAACAGGCAAAGGCTGCTGGCGTGTCTTCCAGCAGGGCGAAAGTTTCCAGGTGGCTTGCCACATCCTGCGGCGAGTGTTCCACTGCGGCGCGTGTGTAGGACGGAGCGAGCGCCAGCCGCGTTTCCAGCAACTGGTCAATAAAATTCGGGGGTAGTTTTCGGATGTGGCAGGCCAGAGTGCCAAGTATATTCAGCCCGCCTTCTTGCCAGAAGTTGTTGATGATGGTGGGTTTTCCTTGTTGTATGGTAAGCCATCCGTCGCGCTCCAGACGTTGCAGGGCTTCTCTCAGCGTGGGGCGGGTGATGCCCAACCGGGCGGCCAACTCGCGCTCTGCGGGCAGTGTAGAACCGGGCGGATACGCGTCGTCCAAAATGGCTGCCACCAGGGCATGTTCGGCGTAAGCGGCAGGACGCTGCGGCGCAGTCCATTCGTTCATAGGGATTCTCCTTGTGCTAGCTGGTAAGTGGTCTGACCAGTTAAATCTACTACGCCACATTCTACGCCGCTGTCAAGCGCGATTTGAACTTGTGCAAGGGGGTCTGCAAGGGGGTCACGTCTGCAAGGGGGTCAGTCTGCAAGGGGTCCTGCAAGGGGGTCGTCCTACCTGCAAGGGGGTCAGGTCTATACTGTTTTACTTTTAGCTAAACCTTTGATAGATTCACCTCATGGCACGACCCCTTCGCATCGAATATCCGGGCGCTGTGTATCACATAACCTCCCGGGGCAATGATAAAAAAGCCGTCTTCAAGGACGACCTGGACAGGGAGACATTCCTTAAAACCCTTGCCGATGTGAATAAACGATACCATTGGCTCTGCCATGCTTATTGCCTTATGGACAATCATTACCACTTGATGATCGAAACGCCCGACGGAAATCTTTCCCCCGGCATGAGACAATTAAACGGAGTCTATACTCAGGCACGCAATAAACGCTACAACAAGACCGGACATCTTTTTCAGGGCAGGTACAAGGCCATCCTTATCCAGAAGGATTTGCATCTGCTTGAAGTCTGCCGCTATGTGGTTCTCAATCCTGTTCGCGCCAAGATGGTCGAACACCCGGCAGACTGGGAATGGTCCAGCTATTGGGCCACAGCGGGAAAAAAAGCGCCCCATCCCTGCCTGACGAAAGACTGGGTACTCGGCCAATTCAGCCGAACACGGGGCGTGGCTGAGAAAGAATACTGTCTGTTTGTACAATGGGGCATCGGCCGGGAAACCATCTGGAACGCCCTCAAAGGCCAGGCTATTCTCGGAGCAGATGCTTTTGTTGACAGCCTCGCTGATCATCTCAATAAGTATAAGAACATACCCGAAATACCCAAGAGTCAGCGCTATGCAAACCGGCCTGAACTTGCCGAAATATTCACGAAGAGTATACTGGAGGACAAACGAAAGAGAAATAATAGGATCGCCGAGGCGGTGAACAAATACGGCTATACGCAACGGTCAATCGCGGATCATCTCGAAGTGCATTTCACGTATATAAGCAGGATTTTACGAGAAAGTGAAACAGTATAGACCTGACCCTACTTGGAGGACCCTACTTGGAGACGACCCTACTTGGACGACCCTACTTGGACCCTACTTGTTCTTGTGTGGTTATCAAAAAAAGCTCTCGGGGACGAGGATGATGTCGTCCGGCAGGACCAGGTGATCCATCTTTGCGTCGATGGTTTTCTCCACCTTATCGACCTTCCGGGTGATTTTCGTCTTATTCTTGTTGGCCAGTTTTGTGAAACCGCCGGCCAAGGTGATGGAACGCAAGACGGTCAGCCCCCTGGTTATCTTATAGGCCCCGGGGCTTTTTACCTCTCCCATGACATAAACGAATGACGCCTTCGGCACGTAGATGCTGTCGCCGTCCAAAACGGGGAGATTCAATGCCCTGTCTCCCTCCTCCAGGAGTTTTGTCAGATCCACCGAGAGGGTGATGTCTCCTTTCCGGTCGGGGTTGTCCTTGGCGGCGCTGCGCTGGATGAAAAGTGTTTCACCGGCATTGGGGGTGATGCCGCCGGCGTTGGAAACCACCTCGAGAAGGGTTGAGTTCCCGCGCAATTGTATGAGACCGGGCCTCGTGAATTCGCCGAGAACCGTCGCCTTTGCCGCCTTCGGCACGTAGATGCTGTCGCCGTCCAGAACGGGGATATTCGACGCCCTGTCCCCCTTTTCCAGGAGTTTTATCAGGTCCACGGAGATGGTGACGTCGGTCTTACGGTTTGGGTCTCCCTTGACGGCGCTGCGCTGAATGAAAAGCGTTTCACCGGCATTGACGGTGATGCCGCCGGCGTTGGAGACCACCTCGAGAAGGGTTGAGTTGCTGCGTAATTGTATGAGACCGGGCTTCGTGAATTCGCCGAGAGCCGTCGCCGTTGACGCCCTCGGCACGTAGATGCTGTCGCCGTCCAGAACGGAGATATTCGACGCCATATCTCCCTTTTCCAGGAGTTTTGTCAGGTCCACCGAGAGGGTGATGTCGCTGTGACGGCGGGGGTCTCCCTTGACGGCGCTGCGCTGGATGAAAAGTGTTTCACCGGCATTGGGGGTGATGCCGCCGGCGTTGGAGATCACCTCGATAAGGGTTGCGTTGCTGCGCAATTGTATGAGCCCGGGCCTCGTGAATTCACCGAGAGCCGTCGCCGTTGACGCCCTCGGCACGAAGATGCTGTCTCCGTCCAGAACGGGGATATTCGACGCCATATCTCCCTTTTCCAGGAGTTTCGACAGATCCACCGAGATGGTGATGTCGCTTTTACGGCTGGGGTCTCCCGTGACGGCACTGCGCTGGACGAAAAGTGTTTCACCGGCATTGGGGGTGATGCCGCCGGCGTTGGAGACCACCTCCATCAGAGTCGAGTTGCCCCGCAATTCGATGAGACCGGGCTTGGTAAATTCGCCGAGAGCCGTCACCTTCTTGCTCTTGTACTCCCGGATGAAGACGCTCACCTGGGGATTCTTGATATAGCCTTCCGCGAAGAGTGCGGCCAGCTTTTTGCCGATTCCCGTCGCGGTCAGTGCCTTTACCGATACCTCGCCGACAAGGGGAATGATGATCTTCCCCTCGCCGCTGATGCGCACCTCCGTGGTGAGATCGGGATTGTCATAGACCGTGATCCTGAGGAGGTCGCCTTCGCCTACCTCATATTCCTGGCCGCGGGCCGCGGGGGAAAGAAGGAAAAGGAGGATGAAGGCGAGAAAAGCGGAAGCCAGCTTCGTCATCGCGAAACGCACCTTAGGTCGTAGCCCATTCAGCCCTCTATGTAAAGGTCTCGATCTGTTAAATTTCCGCATCCGTGAGGTATTTCCCCCTTTTTCGCTGGGGGAGAATAAGGGCAATCTTTATTGTAAGTCAAGGCAATTTTTCCATGGATAAGAATTTTCAAACTTGTTTCGCAGAGAAAACGCGAAGCCCGCTCCGGCCGGTCAGCCCTTGACCTGTTTAACCCTGGTCTGCCAGGAGCCGATCAGGGTCGCCGCGATCACCAGAATGGAAGAGATGAGGATCATGATGATGCCCAGGGCGGAGAGCCTGCCCCAGAGGCCGTCTTCGGAGAACCGGAGGATCTGGACCGCCAGGACCTCCGTGCCCGGCCGGGAGAGTACCACCGAGAGGCTCAGCTCCCGGAGGAACATGCTGGACATGAGAATCCAGCCCGAGACCACGCCGGGAATCAAGAGGGGGATAATGATCCGCCGGAGGGTGTAGAGGGTGCCGCCGCCGCAGACCCGTGATGATTCCTCCAGATGGCTGTGGATCTGCACAAAGGCGCTGCTCATGGGCCTTATGCCATAGGGCAGGTAGGTGGCGATGTAGCCGATCAGGAGCGCCCAGATGGTGGCATAGAGGGGAGTCCAGACGAAGAACCACATAAACCCGACGCCGATCACGATACCCGGGAAGGAGAAGGAAAGGAAACTGAGGGATTCCAGCACACCCGAGGCGGTGGAGCGGACCTTGACAATCACGTAGGAGACGAAGATCGAGAGGATCACCCCCAGGGATGCCCCGACCACCCCCAGGAACAAACTGTTTTTCAGGGCCAGAAGAGAAATGGGGTCCTTGAGTACGGCCATCCAGTGCTTAAGGCTCATCAGGGAGAATGCCTTCATGCTGGGCACCATCGAGTAGGGTACCAGGGAGGTGTAGAGCAGCACCAGGACGGGAAGCAGGATCAGCAAGGCGGAAAGGACGGCTACGACGGCGAAGAGGGGCAGCCTCGCCCGCTTGAGATCGATCACGGCGGGACGGTATCCCCGGCTCGAAATAGTCACGTATCTCTCTCCCTCGGAGGTCAGATAACGGTAGAGGTAAATGAGGGTGATGGAGGCGATCAGGGCGCTCATGCCCACGGCCGCCGCCAGGCCGTAATCGGCGGAAAATCCCGTGGAAATGGTCCGGTAGATGTGGGTCGCCAGGACGTAGATCCTTCCCGGCATCCCGAGTACCGAGGGGATGGCGAAGGAGGCCAGGGTCCGGACAATGACCAGGGTAAAGGCGGCCAGGATCGCCGGCCGGAGGATGGGCAGGGTAATCCGGACCAGGGTCCGCCGCTGGGAAGCGCCGCAGACCTTGGAGGATTCTTCCATGGAGACGTCGAAGGCGGCCATGGCCGGGGCGATGATCAGGTAGGCGATGGGCAGTTCCAGCAGCCCCTCCACCATGATCATGCCCGCCAGGCTGTAGATGTTGAAGGGGCTGTTTTCCAGGCCGAAGAGATCCTGCAAAAAGAGGTTGATGATCCCGTTGGAGGGATTCAAAAGCAGCGCCCAGCTTACGGCGAAGAGGATATGGGGGATCATCATGGGTATGATGGAAATGACCCCGAAGAGGAATTTAAAGGGAATGTTGGTCCGGGTATTCAGGTAGGCCAAAAACAGGGCCAGGATCGTGGAGACCAGGGCGGTGCCCATCGTGAAGATCAGGGTGTTGCCGATGATCGTGCCGAAGGCCGCATCGCTGTAGCCCTTCACATACTTGTCCAGCGTGAAGGTCCCGAAAGATCCCAGACCTTCGGAGAAGCTCCCCAAAATGAGCATCAGTACCGGACAGATCGTCAGGATGCCGACGATAATGATCAGGCTGGTAGTGAGAAGGCTTCGTGTTTTCTTCATGTCGTCCGCCTTGTCAGCGCGCCAGCGCGAGGCAATGCTCCGGATTGATGCGGACCGTAACCTGCTCCCCTTCGTGAAGATTTTCCGTCGCTTCCGCCCTGATGAGGAGGCGGGTTTCTCCGATCAGGATTTCCCCTTCGTAGGCCTCGCCGATAAAGACCAGGGTAGCTACCTGGCCTTGGAAAACGTTGCGACCCTCCCCGGAGGGGGATTTTGAGACCTGGAGGAATTCCGGGCGGACACAGATGGTGACCTCTTTCCCGAGCGGTAGGTCGGCAGTCTTGCGGCAGGATACCTCCCCCAGGGCGGAGGTTACCGTCAGGTACGGTCCATCCGTAGAACTTACCGTTCCGGGGATCAGATTGGCCCGGCCGATGAAATCCGCGACGAAGCGCTGATCCGAATCGAAGTAGATCTCTTTGGGGGTGCCGATCTCGATAATGCTGCCGTCCTTCATGACGGCGATGCTGTCGGACAGGGACAGGGCCTCCATCCGGTCATGGGTCACATAGACGGCGGTGATTTTCAACTCGGAAAGGAAGGTCCGGAGGTCTTTTCTTGTTTCTTCCCGCAGCTTGGCATCCAGGTTGCTGAGGGGTTCATCGAAGAGGATGACCTTGGGTTCCGCCACGAGCGCCCTGGCCAGGGCCACCCGCTGCTGCTGCCCGCCGCTGAGTTTCGTGGCCGGCCGGTTTTCAAAACCCTCCAGTTGGACAAACCGCAGGGTCTTGGCGACCCGCTGGCGTATTTCCTCACCGGGTATCTTCCGGGTCTGGAGGGGATAGGCCACGTTGTCGAAGACATTCATGTGGGGCCAGATGGCGTAGGTCTGAAAGACCATGCCTAATGCCCGTTTTTCCGTGGGAACGAAGATGTTTCGCTCCCGGGAGAAAACCACCTCGTCGCCGATGCTTATTTCCCCCGTATCGGGCATTTCCAGCCCCACGATGCTCCGCAGTAGTGTCGTCTTCCCGCAGCCGCTGGGACCCAGGAGGGTGAAAATCCGGTTCGCCGGGATGGTGAGATTCACCTTCGCCAGGGCATGGATCGTCCGGTCTTCCAGGACATATTTTTTGCTGAGATTCTTTATTGTTATTTCCATGGCTATCCAGCTACAACCCGAAAATCTTTTTGAATTCCCCGCCCCATTTGGCGATTTCCTCATCGGAAAGTTCCCGAATGGGCAGGACCCTGGCCTTGTCTATACCGGCAATAGGGGGGAAGATTCCGGGATAGAGGACATATTCCCCGACCTTCTCCGCCAGGATATTTGACGATTCTTTAGAGAGCCAGTAATCCATGAAGAGCCTGGCGGCGTTGGGCCGGGGGGCTTTGGCGGTGAGGGCGATTCCCCGAGGTGTTCCCAGGAGGGGCTGGTCCACCCTTGCCCAGTCCAACGGCGCGGGGGCCTTGGTAATGATGTACTTGGGCATGGAGATGGCGAGCAGTTTCTCGCCGCTTTCCACCGGGGCGGGGGTCGGTCCGAAGGAGCTTACCAGCATGGGTCTGTTGGCCGCCAATCCCCGGACAAACTTCATCCAGGCGTCTTCCGTTTTGAACACCTGCTCCTTCAGACCCAGGAGCCAGGAGATCGTGGTGGCGTGGACGGAGGGGTCGGCCATGACGATCTTGCCCCGCCACTTGGGGTCCGTGAGGTCCTCGTAGCGCTTTGGCACATCAGCGGGCTTGACGAGGTCCTTGTTATAGATGATGGCCACGTATTCGATCGCAAAGATCTGAATCGTGTCGTCCTTCCGCGTCCATTCCGGATATCCGGCCGCCGCGGGGGACCGATAGGGAGCCAGAACGCCCTTTTCCTTCAGCGCTTCCAAAATGGGTATGGGAGCCTGAACCACGTCCGCCAGGAGCTTTCCGGCCTGATGTTCCGTCACGGCCGTGGCGACGAACTTCGCGGTAGAGATCCGGGTGTACTCTCCCTTTACCCCGTATTTCTTGGTGAATTCCTCCATGATGGGCTCGATGGCGGTGATGTTGGCGTAAAAGGACGCCTTGCCCTCCGCCTTGGCCTTGTCCAGGAGGGCCTTGTCAACCGACTGTCCATAGGCAAAACCAAAGGGCAACAGGAACAGTGCCAAAACGAAACAAATAACCAGCTTTTTCATAATCTTCCTCCGTTGTAATTTTGCCGCTCTACAAAATAGTCCATTAGACATCTGCAATATCCGGTTAGCTTTTTGCGCATCATCCATAAATACTCTTTTTGGTTCGGGTTTTGTTCCTCCCCTTCAAGGGGAGGGAGAAGGCCCTGCAAAGGTGGCCACTGTGCCTCAAAAAGAACCCGATAAGGACAATCGCAATTTTCTAACCGGAAATTCGTGACTAGACATTTGTTTTTTACCGGCTTTTTCCCAGAACATCAATCCTTGACGACTTCGTAAAAAGTCGGAATGTTGCGTACTTTTTGTGGCACGGCCATCTTGGCCGTGATCCACGGGCGGGACGCCCGCGCTCCCAGGTCAGCATCCGGACTTTTTACGAGGTCGTCAATCCTTGTTTTTACCACTTCTTTTTTCCCGGCTGTTTTGAAGCAAGTCCCCGTTTTCTTCCATTGTTAAATAAAAACAACCGGTTCCCGCAGGAGGTTCTCCCGCGCCCGGGCGGCCTGTTCGGCCATTAACGGGTGGGTATCCCGGAGGGAGGCGATCTGCCGGAGGTTGTCTGCCGTCCTGGTTACCAGCATGGCGAGGCCGCCATCGGTGATACCGGCCTGCTCCACGATCTCATCCCAGTTTTTACCCTGCGCCCATTGATAAATAACATAACTGGTCCAGTAAAAATGCGGGTTCAGCGAAAAGCCCGCGCCCTCCAGACGCCCCGCCATTTTCTCGATGCCCTGGGCCACGCGCTTGTATGCCTGGGTGAGACGGCGGGGGCGCTTGTTCTTGTCAATCGCTATTTCCTGATCGCCGTCATAGACAAAGAGGGCCACCATGGCCGCCAGGAGTGCTTCATCATCCCGGGGGAAAGCCTGCCGGCGAATGCATTCAGCGATCAGGAGGGGTTGATCGAGCCTCAGCTTTGAGGCCCAGATGCCGTTTTCCGTAAGCCGGTCACGGTCATCAACGAAGCCCTCCTCTTTCAGGAAGGACAGGTGCCGCTGAAAATCCAGCCACAGGTCGGCGCCGAGATCCATCCCTGTCCCCTTTCCCTGCTCCTTTTTTTTCCGGGCAAGCTGGAAAGAAGCCAGGGAGCGGGAGAAAATATCCCTGATGGTCTCGGGCGTCTGCGAGAGCAGGAGATTGAGGACCATGGAAAAATCGCTTTTGATCTGACTCTGGATGTCATCGGACTTGCGGAAGAGGAGCTTCTTCAGGTGGTCATTGTCCATGAAGCGCCCTGCCACGGCCAGCATGAAGCCGATATGGTCCAGACCGCGCCGTCCGGCGCGACCGGTCATTTGATGAAATTCCGTGGCCCGCAGGGGGCTGAAGGCATGACCGTTGAAGATATCGGAGTTGAACAGGACTATGGTCCGGGCGGGATAATTAACCCCGGCGGCAACCGTAGAGGTGGCGAAGATGGCCCGGAGGTGTCCCTTTTTCATCATGGATTCCACGAGCAGCTTCCAGGCGGGCAGCTGGCCGCCGTGATGGGCGGCCAGGCGGTTGCTGATCAGAGCGGGCAGTTGCCGGTGTTCCCTCAGGTAAGGAAAACGCAGCAGGAGCCCCTCCAGGTCAGCGGTGAATATCTCGTTTTCGTCCCGGGGCGGGAGATGGGTCCGGAGGAGGGCGCTGTCGCATTCGGCCCTTGATTTCACGAAGAAAATCGCCGGCGTCAGGCGGAACTCCTCGAGGGTTTGTAATATCTGCTGGATATTGGCCTCCGGTCCACCCCAACGCCGTCCTCTGGCACTCCCCCGGGTAAAATCCTGCACCGCCGGGTTCAGCTTCCTGTCCTCCAGGTAAGGCAGCAGGCCCTTCCGGAGGTGGAAAAAGAGGGGGTAAAGGGGCACGGGCCTTTTGTTTTCCCTTATTACCACACATTCCTTGTTACGGATGGCGCCGAGCCATCCCGCGATCTCCTCGGCGTTGCCGATCGTGGCGGAGAGAAGCAGGAGGTTGATTCTGACGGGGAGATAGATCATGATCTCCTCCCAGACCACGCCCCGCTCCCGGTCGCCCAGGTAGTGGGCCTCGTCCAGGATGACCAGATCGCAATCCAGGTTTTCACCCTGCTGCATGGCGTCATAGAGCTGGTTCCGCAGGATCTCTGTGGTTCCCACGATGATCCGGGCATCGGTATTTTCCTTCAGGTCGCCGGTGACGATGCCCACGTTTTCACTGCCGAAGAGTTCAGAAAACTCAATCCATTTGGCATTGGAGAGGGCCTTGAGAGGTGAAGCGTACCAGCATCGCCCCCCCCGCTGAAAGACGGCCTGGATCGCCTGCTCGGCGATCCAGGTCTTGCCGGCGCCAGTAGGGGCCGAGACGAGGCAATCCGTCCGGTCGACGGCGGCAAGCGCCTCGATCTGAAAGGGATCGGGAACCAGGTCAGATTTGACGGGCTTGCCTATCTTGGCAAAGACCTTCTCGAGGGAATTATCCGCCTGTGGTTTGAATTTTTCCTGTGCTGGTTTCGGGCCGCGTTGTTCCGGGTGTCTTCTGGGGGTAGGGTTGCTCCTGGTTTTTTCCATGCGTCTCCCTTATCACGGGCCGGGCGGAAGGTAAAGGATTGATTGAGGATAGCCATTTTCAGGGTTTATGCGTTGACAAGCGCCTGAAGAAGGACTAAGACGAACGCGGCAGGGCACACCCCTGTGGCGCACCCATGAATTGCTCCTGTAGAGGCGAGATCGAAGCGGACTAATGAAAGACAAGCAACTATACTGGGGCTGGCAAGTGGTGACCGGCGCCTTTTTGATTCTCGGCATCGGTTATGGCGCCCGTTATTGTCTGGGTGTCTTCGTGAAGCCCATGTCTCTCGAGTATGGCTGGCCCCGGTCGGTGATTTCAATCGCCGCCTCGATCATGATCTTCTCTTACGGCCTGGGGGGAATCTTTTCCGGTCGTCTCCTGGATCGTCTGGCGCCCAGATGGATCATGACCGCCGGGGTGGCGCTCCTGTCCGCCGGGTTTATCATGGCGGCCTTTCTTAGCGAACCCTGGCAGTTCTATCTGGTTTACGGCCTCTTCTGCGGCCTCGGCTCCTCTTTTATTGGCGCGGTGGTCTGCGGCACCACCATCAGCAAGTGGTTTGTCCGGAAACGGGGGAAGGCGATCGGCATCGCCAGTATCGGCATCGGCATTGGCACCATGCTTCTTACCCCGCTCGCGGGGTATGTAGTCAGGGATTACAGCTGGCAGACCGGGTTTATCCTGCTGGGCGTGATCATCTTTATCGTCGGGGGTGTGGCGGCCCAGGTATTTATGGGGCGCACCAGACCGGAAGACTACGGGCTGTTGCCCGATGGGGATGATGGCGCCGTTGATCCGGGTGGGGCGGAAGAATCGCTGCCGGCGCCGGCCAACCTCTCGGTGATTCCTGTCCTGATGGATTCCCGTTTCTGGGTTATGGCCTTTTCCTATAGTCTGGCGGTGATGGTCTGGGCCTCCGTATCGGTCCATCAGGTGGCCCATGCCCTGGACCGGAACATCGATGGCATTGCCGCTGCCTCTGCAGTGGGTGTAATCGGTCTTACGAGCATTGCGGGCTGATATTTTTTCGGCGCATTAAGCGACCGGGTGCGGGATGCCAAATATCTGGCCTTTCTGGGCTTTTTTTTCATGGCCCTCTCGATGGCGGTCCTCATGATGACCGATTCGGCAGCATCCCTGTACGTTTACGCCGTCCTTTTCGGCTTTGGTTACGGCTCCATGGCGCCATTGATGCCCTTCCTGCTGGCGGACCGATTCGGACGGCACATCATGGGGTCCGCCTATGGGCTGCTGATCTTTTTTACCGCCGGCCTCGGCGGAAGCCTGGGACCCATGCTGGCAGGATTTATCTATGACCATTATGGTTCCTATGCCCATGCCTGGCAGATAAACCTGCTGGCGCTGGTCCTGGTGGCCCTGCTAATTCTGAAACTGAAACCACGGCATTCACCGGAACGGTCGTAGGGGAAGGGCGTAAGGCTGAAGGCTATAAGACATCACCCCTTTTCCCCTACGGTTATGAAAGCTCGGTAAGGCGGGCCGATATCTTTTTCATCAGGTCTTCCAGCAGGGTGTAATCCATCCCCTGCTGGTATCTGAGGGGGGAATAATCGGCATGATTGAAGCTGCCGATGATCTCTCCCCGGCAGCTTATCGGGGCGATACAAATGGATTTCATGAAATATTTGACCTTGGGCGGCAAGAGGACATAGCAGGGCGTTAAGTCTCCATTTGCGAGCAGGGGGGCTGTCCCGAGACCGACAAGCTTGGTGAAAACATTCTTTTCAATCAGGTTTAGCCGCTCCAAAAGAAACGGAGACAGCTTCATGAGCCTGATCAGCTCCGACCAGTCTGGCGAGTCGATAAGCGAAATCCAGACATAGGGAATCTCGAATTCGTGTTTGATCTGTCGAAGGAGGCCTGCAAAGAGGTTCAGGTGGCTTTGATAGGAGGTCAGAGAACATTCGAGCCGGTTGAACCTCTTGGTAATTTCTTCATTTTCCTTAAGATATTCGTTCTGGTCAGTCATTTAATCCTCGGTCCTTAAATCAATTTTGACGAACTCGTAAAAAGTCCGAAAACCTCACATTTTGTCATTCCCGCGTAGGCGGGAATCTAGTGTATTCAATTACTTCTGGATTCCCGCCTACGCGGGAATGACGCCTTGGGTACTTTTTACGAAGTCGTCAATTCTGCCCCTTCGTTCCACGAATGTCCGGCCGGATAATTGCGCTTTTCTTTATCAGGTTATTTTTGAGCCGCAATGGCAGCCTATGCGGGGCTTTCTCCCTTCCCTTGAAGGGGAGGCCTAAAGCCCCAACCTCCCCCCCTTGAAGGAGAGGCCTAAAGCCCCAACCTCCCTCCCCTTCAAGGGGAGGGTCGGGGTGGGGATGGGGTAA
>JAXMLI010000186.1:0-6061 GCA_034368785.1 Smithellaceae bacterium
TGCCCGCCGGCGCCCATTTCCTGCCGGTCCGCAACAACATCCCGGAACTTTCGAAACACGTCTTCCGGGTGGTGGACGATACCTTCCCGGAGCGGGCGAGGAAGGCGGGCGAAGGGTTCATCGTCGCCGGCGAAAACTACGGACAGGGATCGAGCCGGGAGCAGGCGGCGCTCGCCCCGCGCTATCTGGGGATCAGGGCGGTAATCGCGAAGGGCTTCGCGCGGATACACCTGGCGAACCTGGTTAATTTCGGGCTTCTGCCTTTCGTCTTCGTCCTGGCCGATGACTCCCGCCTCATCCATCAGGAGGACGCCCTGTCAGTCGATACGCGAGAACTCCGGGAAGGAGAAACCTGTACAATCCGCAACATCACCCGCGGGATCGACATCCCCGTGAAGCTCCCCCTTTCACAGGAGGAGCTGGTGATTATCCAGGCGGGCGGCCGCCTCAACTGGCTTCGGCAGCAGGAAAACCCCGGATGAACGCACTCGAGAATCTGAATAATCCGACCGGCGTAACTGGAACTGCAGCAGAATCAAAATTCGGTGCATTTATACAAATTCCCGGGACTTCTGCCACCAGTGCATTGCTCGGCGGTTACGCTTTTATAAGTACAGACGGAATTGACACCACGATCCCAGCAGACCGCAGTAAGCCCCTGGGTCTTTTCGTTGCAATGCTGCGGGGCGGGAATCGCGCTGCCGCTTGTAGAGGCGACATCATTCCCGGGACAGTCCCCTATCCGCTGAAAAGTCCAGGAAAATGTTTTTGCCCGGGCGGCTGGATGCGCAACCATCTGGACAGTTGCCATCAGGTAGCAGAATCTTTCCGCCGGCGATCCCCAGATCGAAGAGGCGACATTGGCGTATTTCCTGTTCAACTCCACTTGCGGGTGCCAGGGGCTGTTCTGAACAGTAACAGGCGTCATCGCTGAGGCCATTGCTATTGCGGGCTGATACCAGTCGCTTCTATCACCGGGCGCATATACCCTCCAGGACTGAGGCTCGGTTTTGAAGACGACCCGGCCCGCCGAGTCAACGGCGATGAGCATGAACCCGAAGCTACCACCCCGCCGCCCCCCGACGGTGAACACATCCCCTGTCTTGAGTACCGCCGAGGCCGAAAAGGCGGGCTGGGGCGCCTCGTCGTGACGGGTCCGGAAAGAGGGCTCATAGCGCCTCAGCGGAACCCCGTTCAGATAGACATCGGCGTTATCCGCCATATGCCAGTAGAGTGTCACAGGAATCCCGGGCAGGGCGGCGATGCCGCTTATGATCGTGGTTGCCTGATGCTCCATTCTCAGAGGTATGCCATAGGCTTCGATGCGCATGGTAATGTGCTCGGCCCATGTTGCCGGATGGAAGCGGAGATAACGCGCCGACACCTCGGAAGGCAAGGTATGGCGGAACTCCGTCTCCCTGTCGCTGTTGCCCCTGAAAGTTACATCAACGCCATTTTGCTGGTACATATGCCAGTTAACCCCATCGACACTGGTACTCAGCCGATAAGAGGTCACCCACTGGTTAGCGTTCCGGCTCCTTCCTTTCGTGCCGATGGCGCGCAGCAAAGAGGGAACGCCCAAGTCCACCTGAATCCATTGACTCGGATTATTGGTGCCGGCAGACCAGTTCGAGAAGGTCGCCGTACTCCCCATGCGGGCATTCGGCGGACCATGACCGGCCAGATCATTTGCCCAATAGGATGATGCGGTAAAGGCCCTGTCCGGCAAATCCTGGATAAGGGGAATGTTCTCCCTGACCGGGGTTGCCTGATACTCGATCTTCTGTATCCTGTCGAGGTCAATCGCCTGGGTCTTGCCATCCTTGAAAAAAATGATCATCTGGTCCTGGGCATAAACGGCGCCCGCCAATAGAAAGAGCAAACATAATCCCCAAATAATCCGTCCCTTCATCTTGTCCTCCTCCAATAAAAATGTTGTCTTACGAGACTCTTGCAAAACTCCCCCGGACGCGACAGAGCGCGTCCCTCCAGTCCCCGAAAGATGACGTTTCCCACGCCTTTTGGAGGGCCACGCTCCGTCGTGGCCGTCTTTGCTGTGAGTTTTGCAATTAGCTTTATTTTTGCCCTTTAATCAGGCTTTCCAGCAGTACGCTGGCCTCATCAACCACTTCCGGAATGCTCTTGCCGCCGGTGTGTCTTCTGATGAGCCTCTGGGCGGTAACAGGGTCTATAGTATTATTCCCAAAGGCATTCAGGATCATCCGAATCTTTTTCCAGTGAGCCTGAGATTCTTTAAGCGCCTCAAGGGACAGATCACTGCGAGGCTTCGCACCCTCCATGAGTGGCATCAACTTTGTTTCTATATCCTTCGCCGTGCCCCGGCTGACTTCCTGAATCTTCTCCATATAGGTAAGCGCCGGGTCTTTCATCATGTGCTGCATCTTGTAACGGGTGACGTCCGCGCTCTGCTCCGCCCAGATGCTCTGTACCGCACTCTTATCACTGCCTAAGAGATTCAAATCCCGGTAGCTTTCCAGATGCTTGCTGGTAGTGACTGTTTCCCATGATTTTTCTGCGCTCCGTCCGGTAACTCTTTGATAATTCTCATTCCAGGCCTTCTGGGCGTCCCCCTGCCATTTTTCCACGGCCTGCGACTGACCGTTTCTGGTCAGCCAGTTGTTCCTGATCATTTTCCCGTCCCGGCCCACAACCCACATGGCCTTTTCCATCAAGCCGATATCATGATCCATCCCCACCGAGCCAGCGCTTGCGGCATTGCGGAATTCTTTCAGCTCCTGGCGATTCCAGCCCTTTTGTTTCATCGTTTCATGGAAGCCTGCCTCCACCTCCGCGTGGGTGGCCTTCATATGGGCATTATAGCCGCGCTGCGAGAAGGCATCACCTTTGTACTTGAGGTAATTCTTGGCCTGAGGATTGGCGTGGACCCCTGCCGCCAGGTCTCGTACCAGGGATTGCTGCCTGATGATCTCCGGCGCGGGCGCGCCTCTCCTTCCCAGGGATTGAAGCTCGGCCTGCGCCTTGCTGAAATCTTTCGCCAGCGATTCACCCTGCAGACGGGCCCGCCGGAATTGGGCCAGCTCCAGATTTTCCCTTACCGTTACGGTTGCCGGTCCCGCACCGGCAGGCGCTTTGGCAAATTGCTTCCCCAACTGCTGCGCGCCGTATTGAAATGCCTTGGCCGAGAGATAGGAAGTCGCCGCATTGCCGGCCGCCCCTTTCCATCCGTCCGCCTGATAGCCCTTCAAGGCCTGTGCCGCCACGTAGGTCGGCGTGGAATACCAGGACGCGGCCCTTGTAACCGCCTCCACCGGGCCGCCTTCCACATAGCCGGTGACGCCCTGATAGGCGATCATCACGCCCTTGCCCCCGACAAGGGAACAGGCAAACATGCCCGCATCAGCACCGCTCTTAATGTTCTCAGCCGCTTCCATGCCGAAGCTTGCCCAGGCCGCCTTCTCCTCGTGCTTGGCCGATTCGGACTGATAGTATCCCTGCACCTTCTCATTAAGGGCTGAGGCCACCTTGCGCGCCTTGTCCGTATCCATATTTCCCATTGTCTCTGGCGGCAATTGTCTTTTAATAAATGCCCTGGCGCCTTCGGCCTCATCCCCGGGAAGCATGCCGGCAAGCCTGTTCAGCGCCGCCGTCGTCCGCTGATATTCTTCCATTTTTCTTTGATTTTCTTTGATGTTGTTGATGAACTGGGCCTGCGCATAGTCATCAAAGGGACTGCGGGTGTGGACAATCACTCCGGTCTGGAGGGAGGCGATCAGGTCCCGCTCCGCCTGCATATCGGACCTTCCCTGTAAAATCCGCCATTCCAGGGAGGCGCGCCTTGTCGTGTCTGCTTCGCTGGCAAGCTCTTGTTCGTCTTTGGACAGATTACTCTCGATGATCCGGATATTTGCCCGATGAAAGGCAATCCGCTCCTGCAGATCATCCTCGGCAGGGGTTTCTTCATCCTCGGGTTCCTCTGGCGCTGCTACCGCTGTTGTCCCCGGAACTACTGTTTTCTTATCGTCTTTTTTAGGGAAATCAAAACCGAATATTTTACCGTGTTGTTTACACAAGCGATATTGTTTTGCCACTTGATCCGGACTGCATTCAGTCGTTAATTTCGTTCTTGCTTCCCAATCACCACAGGTGGCCCCACAATAGTGAGATGCGCAATTCCATCGGCATATCAGGGCGCCTTGCGATATCTCATCAAGTGCCTTCTCAATTTGGACTGGAGAAAGTTCGGAACTCATTTCCCCCCTCAGTTTATCCCTTACGTCTTTGGCCATTGCGGGGGGAGGTTTCTGTGCTTTTTCCGTCTCCTTTTTTGCTTCCGGAATATTAGCAGGCGAAGTTGGCTGCTGTTCCTTTGCCGTCTTTTTTACTACCTTCTTCGCCGTTTTAACCGCCTCCACATGCTTCTTTCTCGCCTGCTTCTTTGCCTCCTCTGCATCCGGCGGATTCCCCAGGGCTTGAATGGCCTTTACCAGCTGCGACAGGCGCGCCTGGAGGGCATTCAAATTGTTCTTCTGCATTTCCGCAATGGCGAGGGCCTCCCGGACGCCGTTTTCACTCTCGTGGGCGGCGGCGTTTACGGCCTCATCCCAGGCGCCGTCAAACTCCACCGCCGCCGTGGCGATTGCCGCGCGGAGGGAGAGGAATTCGCTTAAAAGGGGATTGAGCTTGTTGAAATAATTGATGCTTTCCTCTGTCGGAAAGTCGAAAAGCGGCGCCCATTGGGTGTTAAACTGTTTTTCTTCCGCAGGCGTAAGCTCCCCCATCATTACCCCGATGGCCTCCATCGCCGCAGAAACGGCGCCGTTGTACTGACCGACCGTCAGCTTGTTGATGTCCAGGGGCTCTTTTATTTCTGCGGGAACAGTAGCGGGTGAGGCGAGGTCATGGATATAGGCCGCCGGCAGGGGGAGGACGGAAAGATCAGCGGGCCGACTCATTTCCGTCGGAGCGCCGGACAAAGACAATAGGGCCAGGCTGGCCTTGGCCTCGCCATGGGCAGAATCCAAATACAAGGCCCGCTCATAATCCTCGCGGGCGCCGCCCAAATCCTGGCTTTGCTGCCGCGCCACACCCCGGCGGAAATAGTTGTCGGCGGATTGGGGGTTATTAGCTATCGCCCTGCCGTAGTCCTGGATCGCACCCAGATAATCTTTCAGCTCCAGACGGGCATAGCCCCGGGCCTCCAGGGCCTCGGCATTTTCCGGCTCGATCTGGAGAATCGTTTCTGCGATGGCGAGGGCTTGAAGGGGATCGCCAGTTTTGGTCAAGACCCGCGAGAGACTGGCTCGGGGCTTGATGAAGGTAAAATCCAGATCGATCGCCTTCCGGAAATCGGCGGCCGCACCCTGGTACTCCCCGAGCGCATCTTTGGCGCTGCCTCTTAAGTTGTACCCCTTCGCCTCCCCGGGGGCAATCCCGATGGCCTGCTCACTGTCTGCCAAGGCGCCGCGGTAATCCTTCAGGAAGAACCTTGACCAGCCCCGGGCCTCATAAGCATCCCGATGAGCGGGCTGCAGGGCGATGGCCCGGGAGAAGGCCGCTGCCGCCTCAGCATACTTCTTCTGTTCATGAAGGGAAAGGCCTTGCTGAAAATGGAAAGCGGGGTCTGGCGACAGAGGGGATGGTCCGGTTTTCTGATGCTCGATTTTCAGGATGTTGTTAATATCAATGGACTGGGTCTTGCCATCCTTGTAATGGATGGTCATTTTCGTCTGGGCCAGGGCCAGTCCGGCCAGAAGAACGGAGAACCCCAAGATCAATAAAGGCCATCGTCTCATCGCTCCAGAAATCTCCCTTCAAGCAACATGCATCCTGCTATGCAGGACATTTATTTGCCTGCTATCTATACTCCTGCTGTCATATAATTTCTATGGGATTTTTGGAGGGGTGCCGCGGAGGAAATTTGATCAACCGGTGAAAAGTCCAAATTCTATTGTTTTTGTCATTCCCGCGAAGGCGGGAATCCAGTTGTTTCAAGTACTTCTGGATTCCCGCCTTCGCGGGAATGACACCTCGGGGAGTTTTTACCGCTTCATCAAAGATGATGGTACGGTAAAAAAGATCT
>JAXMLI010000187.1:0-9455 GCA_034368785.1 Smithellaceae bacterium
CGTCCTGGTGGTATTGACATTGGCGATGTTGGCTATGGTGGCGTCCAATTTCGCCCGCTGAACCTCCAGACCGGATCCACAGATCTTAAATGAATTAATAAAGTCCATCCTACTTTGCCTCCATCAATACGCTGTTTAAACCCCTGAATTTCCGCGCCAGAAGCTCAACCGATAAATTATGCATCAATTGGTTCTCCGCGAGATTCATCATTTCTTTATCAAGACTCACCTTTTCTCCGGAGGGTGTGACCTCGATGAACTGATCGGCTGTCCGTCCCGCTTCCTTCAGGTGCCTTTCATGGGTTCTCATCAGCGAGACCATTTTCCCCTCTGTCATGGCCTTGTTCAGCTCCTTCTTGAATATCACTTCCTTGGGAATATGTCCCGGGGTATCGATATTCGCTATATTGGAAGACACGATTTGATGTCGTTGTGATCTGAACTCCAGCATGGTGGAAAGGAGATCGAAGGTCTTACTAAAAAGTATGTCCATTAATGTCCTCCCCTGACTTCGACTTAAATGCAATATATATACCTACAAATTACTGTCTGTTGTACTCGTTTAATTTATTTCTCATCGTACGGACACTTATGCCCAATAGTTTTGAAGCTACCGTCTTGTTACCATTCACCTTCTCGAGCGTCTCCAGTATCAGAGACCGTTCCATTTCCCAAAGGGTCTTATTTTCTGGAAAAACTGCTTCCATAGATTTTCCATCACTGCCCTTAATTGGTCTCGATGTTAGGGACGTATTTTCCACGGCGCCCGTGTGAAAGCTATCCTGCTCCAGGAAGAGTTCCTCAGGTTTTATGATGTTGGTACTGCACATCAGTATGGCCCGTTCTATGGTATTTTTCAACTCCCTTATATTCCCCGGCCAACTGCTTTTCTCAAGAAGGGACAGGGAACGAGGATCGAAACCTAAGAGAGGTTTGCCGTTTTCCGCTGCGACTTCACGCAATAAATGATCACTCAAGAGCGGAATATCACCCTTCCGGTCACGAAGGGCGGGAACCTTGATGGGAATCACATTCAACCGATAAAACAGATCCTCCCTGAAGGTCTTATTCGCTACGCATAGTTTCAGATCCGCGTTTGTTGTCGCGATGATTCTCACATCAACAGGCAGGGGGGCTTTCCCTCCCAGTCGATCCACCTCCCCCTCTTGCAAAACACGCAATAGTTTTGCCTGCAGGTGCATCCCCATTTCACTGATTTCGTCCAGGAGAAGGGTTCCCCCATCGGCCAGTTCAAATTTGCCCGCTTTGCGTTGATTCGCCCCCGTAAACGCGCCCTTTTCGTAACCGAACATTTCGCTTTCCAGGAGATTATCCGGTATCGCGGCGCAGTTGATTGCCACAAAGGGCATGTTCCGTCTATTGCTCTGCCGGTATACAAACTTTGCCAGGAGTTCCTTCCCTGTCCCGCTTTCACCCTGAATCAGGATAGTGCATTTGCTCTTGGCCACCACCTTCATCATGTCCATGATAGATCGAATTCGGGCATCCTGGGTTATTATATCAGGGGCAGAGGCTGGACCTCGGGAACCTGCTTCCTCCTCGCAGGTTGTGGCAAGCACGTTCGTTACCGCGCCCTCCAGTTCATCCAGAGAAAATGGCTTCATGATGAATTCAGAAGCGCCGATCTTCATCGCCTCCACGGCGGTGCTTACCGTACCGTAAGCGGTAATGACAATCACCGGCGTCCCGGGGGAAGAGGTTTTAATTTCTCTCAAGACCTCCATCCCGCCCATTTTAGGCATTCTGAGATCAGTTATAACGAGCTGGAATCTTTCCGCCTTGAACTTCCTGAGCGCTTCGACGCCGTTACCTGCAGTCTCCACCTCGTAGCCGCAACTGCTTAACGCTTCAGACAAGGCTGCAAGCATGGACAAATCATCATCAACGACTAAAATCGCTTTTTTTGCCATTTTCTACCTTAGAATACTTCCAGAGGAAGTACAGAGTTAAGAGCCTTTTTGCCGATCCACCTTTGATAAACGCGTAAAACAGTTATACGCAAGACTATGATGCCTCATCAGCAAGGGAACAGACAGGCAACGCAATGGCAAAGGTGGTACCATAATTAACCCTGCTCTTCACGTGAATCTCCCCCTTGTGCAAAGATACGATATTATGGGCAATCGCGAGGCCCAGACCGGAACTTCCCTCTTTGGTGCTGAAGAAGGGATCGAAAATACGGGAGAGCCTTTCCGCGGGAATACCGGCGCCGGTGTCCGAGATAAGGACCTCGTAAAATCCATTACCTCCTTTGCTGCCCATTCTTTCAAGCATTGAGGATTTTATCGAAAGCTGTCCCCCGGAAGGCATCGCCTGGAGGGCATTCAAGATGATGTTCAGGAAGACCTGCTTGAGCATTTCGGCATCACCTGAAACAGTGGGATTGAGATGATCCAGCATTACCTCCAATGAAATCCCAGCCTGGTCGATAATTGTCCTGGTAAACTCTATTATTTCCCGGAGGGCGTCACAAAGTGACAACTGTTCCATCTGGGGTGGGTTCGCGCCGGCGAAAAAGAGCAGGTTGGAGATCTTGTTATTCATATTTTTTACCGACCCGATTATATGCATAACCCTGTCTTTATTTTTTTTCTCCCCCAGATCCTTAAGGAGTAAAGAGGAAAACAATTCGATGCTCCCCAGGGGATTTCTTATTTCATGCGCGATATTCGCGGCCATTTCACCCATGGCGGCGAGCTTCTCGGATCGCTTGGCAATTTCTTCCAGTCTTTCCATTTTGGTAATGTCTCTCAGAACCAGGACTGCGCCGAAGATTTCTCCATTTCTCGCCCGGATGGTCGACCCGAAGATGTCAAGAACCCTGTCATTCAAGACCACCCGTTTTCCGATATCACTGGCCAGGTACTCGCTTTCCAGGAGATTATCCCATTGGCTCGATGAAAGCTCCATGAAGAAAGAGTTAATGTTTTTACCGGTCAACCTGTCCCGGGATTCCTGTAAGAACATTTCCGCGCATCTGTTGACGGTCTGGATGTTGCCTTCCAGATCAACAACAACGACACCGGTAGTCAGGCTTTCAAGAATGTTGTGGAGATAATTCTTTACATCCTCCTTCTCTCCGATCAGTCTTTCCAGTTCGAGATTCTTTTCCCCTAACTCTATGTTCAGCCGGGCAAATTCTTTTTCCAGCTTGCCGTAAGCCTCCATTATTTTACTGGTTGCCCGATTGAATTCCTCGAATGATTTCTGCAGATAGCTAAGGTCTTCCACCTTCTCCCCCTTTTATAGAAATCCTCCGCCTTGCTTCCATGAGGGACACTTCGGCCAGCTTGGTCCAGTAAGGGTCCTGTGAAGTCAGTTCCTTGAGAGCCAGAAATGACTTCTCCGCCTGGGAATAATTTCCTGATACTAGATATCCGCTCCCGATCTGATAAGTAGCCCAGATGGCCTCGGGGGGAGGGAGTTTGCCTGCAATCGCGTTTTGATAGGCGTCAATACCGTCACGGTATTTCCTGAGCTGAAAAAGTGAATCCCCCTGTTTCGTATAGACAACGGCTGTCTCACCGGAGCGATTCGCCTCAGTCTTGAGCTTGCCGATTATTTTTTCATATTGGGCAATCGCGGCCGGCAAAAGATTGATTTTTCGCAAGGCATCGGTATAGTTCAAGAGGTCTCGCGTCGGAAAATCAACGCCTGGAATAACGGCCTTTTTGTAGTTTGTAACGGCCTTATCAGCTAGCCCCCTCATCCATTGAGACTCGGCCTCCATCAGCAGGACCTGAGCCTCCATGATCCTGTTGGCTAATTTGCCTTCTTCCCTTAGCGACTTGAGGACGGACTCCACCTGGGCATATTTTCCATCGACTAAATTGGCCCTCGCCAGGGACAGAAAAATATCCGCCCGTATTTTTCTGTCTTTTGTTATTGACAGACTCAGCTGATACAGTGTTCTCACCTGGTCGTAAAGTCCGATTTTTTCAAAGCTTTCACAAAGAAGGAACAGCAGTGGCAGCTCATCATGGAGATTAACTTTCTGGGCATTCAATTCATAGTACAGGGCGGTCACCTCCAGGTGCTCGCCATTTTTATAGTAAATTTCCAACAGGTGTTTACCGTTTTCGCGCGCCAGCCCCAGCACTTCTTCACGTCGCTTAACTGTTCCCCCTTGTTTCAACATCTTTATATATATGTCCAGAGATTCCCGGCGTTTGCCCTTTTGCGTCAATACCGCGGCCTTTCTTATCAGAATATCTTCGATAATGGAGGGATCGGCTATCTC
The DNA here is from genome assembly GCA_034368785.1 of Smithellaceae bacterium. Taxonomy (GTDB): domain Bacteria; phylum Desulfobacterota; class Syntrophia; order Syntrophales; family CAMTWB01; genus CAMTWB01. The sequence goes on from JAXMLI010000187.1 coordinate 4,262, forward strand.
CGCCATGAGCCTGTCATAGGTTTTAATCGGGTCAAAGTAGTTTTCCATGCCCGGCAAAAGGGAAGCGATTTTAATATTCGGGGCAGCCACACCGATATTGGCGATCTTAAAAGAGGCGGCGGACAATACCTTCGGGTCTTTCGTTCTTTCCATTAACAGACTGTAAAACTTCAAGGCCTTCTCATTGAGACCCGCGCCGGCGTAACTGTCCGCGAGCAGACCAATGGCCTTTTCCGTTGATTTGCCCGGGGGAAAGAGGTTCAGAAACTGCGATAATATAGTGATGGCCTCCATGTACCTTCCCGACTTGAACTCATACCTGCCGTATTTGAACAATATTTCCCCGGGCAACTCTGATAACTCAGGGGTGAGCTTTCTCGCTTCCATGTACCAGAGCTTGGCTTGTGTTTCCTGGTTAACTTCCATGTATGAATCCGCAAGCACAAATAAAGACAAACGGGTGTACAAACCTTTGGGATGCTTCCTTAAATATTCTCCGAGTCTTTCGATCGCCTGACGGTGCCTTCTTACCCGATTGAGCAGAAAAGCTATTTTATATAGAGCTTCCTGGTCGTATTCGATATCCTTGTTTGCCTTCTGGAACTTTTCATATTGACCAAGCGCTTCGTAATCAAAGCCGAGGTCCTCGTACGTGCGTGCCAGCATAAAGTGAACAAGGACGTTTTTCTCCCGATTCTCCTGGTAATTCTTCAGAACTTCCTTTAAGTGCTCAATCGCCTTGATCCGGGCGATCCCCCTCCCCTCCCTTCCTAAATGATAGAGAGATTCCGCCAAGTAGCGGTCAATCTCTTCCCTCTGGGCGCCATCGTATTTAGCCTCCCTGAGAATGCCCTCAAACGACGCCAATGCTTCCTGATACTTTTGTCTATTGAAGAAGCCTACCGCCTCCTCGTGCGCGGTATCTTTCGTCGCTTTTGCTTCACTAACCTCGCCCGGTGGCTCGGCGGCATACAAGACATTGCCGTCACCTGAATAAAGTATGAGCAGGCTTAATATTTGAAACAATATCAAGAGAATACTCTGCATGTGTGATCGATTTTTCCTTTTTCCCATAGAGGTGCATTTTACCCTGGATAAGGTTACACAATAAACTTACGCAAATTGAGTACCAAACCGTCAGCTGTAATTGCGCGGGAATAGTCCAATAATTCCCTGCGGCAGGTACGACAATACGGAGAGTCCGGGGGGCTTACGCTTGATCACCTGTTACAAAGTCATCAAATATTGTCGGACCGTCAATAAGCTTACGTTAAAGCCAAATAATTGACCATCGGCCACAAAAATTAATTGTTCTCCAGCTTGCTATCCTCACGCATGTGTGCTAGTGTCCCCGCTCATATTGGCTTGGATTGTATCTTAAATTTTTCAAAAGGGAAGAGATTAAAATAAAGGCGAACAGTCGTCTTCCAATTTCAACGATTTTATTTCGGTGCGCCCATGGAATTAAAAAGTATTGACTCAAGCCGTCGTTCCTTTTCGAGAGTGCGAGTATCTATCCCCCTGGAAGCCACTCTTCTGGCCAATGGCGATTTAACAGGGATTAAATCTCGCCTGGCGCGTAAAGTGCCCCTGCCAGACAACAAATTATTGCCGGATCTCGCCGATCATAATTTAAGGAATTGGTTGATATTGCTCAATTCCAAGCTGGATCACATCTTAAATGCCTTGGCCATCGACCAGGCTGAGTTTGGCTGTCTATCTAAAAAAACACATAACATCGGCGGCGGCGGGTTGAGTTTTCTCTCGCCAGAGGCCTATCGTGACGGAGATGTTCTAGAAATTAAACTGCTCCTCGAATCATCCAATCCCATGGCTGCTTACTTTTACGGAAAGGTCGTTAACATTGTACCTCAAGCCGATGAATTTTTAGTTTCCGTGGAATTTATTTCGATTGATGAATCGATCCGCGAGGAAATCATCAAGTTCGTCTTTGAACGCGAGCGTGAGGTCTTGCGCGAGAAGAGGAGGTAATTCTTTCCAATATGCTTGCCATTGTCGGCTTTATCGTAGTAACCGTGTCCGTTATCGGCGGTTATCTTATGGCCAAGGGCAACCTGTCCGTTCTGGTTCAGCCCGCCGAAATGATAATCATTATGGGCGCCGCGCTCGGTGGTTTTATCGTCGCGTCGCCCATGAAGGTCATCAAGGCCGTTATCAGTTCCATAACCCGGATGTTTACTCACAAGGCATACGATCAGGACAACTATATCGATCTGCTTGTTATGATGAACGGCATCTTCACCAAAATACGGCAACAGGGCCTGGTGTCCATCGAATCCGACGTGGATAATCCCGAGGAGAGTCCTCTTTTCAACCCCTATCCGAAAATATTGCATAATCACCATGCGATCGCGCTCATCACCGATACCCTGCGAACGGTCATGACGACCACGATTGTTACACACGAACTGGAGGCGCTTATAGATACCGAGCTTGAGGCCCATCATGAAGAATTGATGGCCCCCTCCAAGTCGGTTAATTTCGTCGCCGATTCTTTACCGGGCCTGGGTATCGTGGCCGCTGTGCTGGGCGTGGTTATTACCATGGGACATATCAATGAGCCGCCGGAAGTACTGGGGCACAGCATCGGCGCCGCCCTGGTGGGAACTTTTCTTGGGGTTCTCTTGTGTTACGGCTATGTTGGTCCCCTGGGAAAAAGCCTGGAACATATCGCCCAGGAGGATCTGCAGTTCTTGAATGTCATCAAGGTGGCGCTTATTGCCTTCGTCGGCGGCGCCGCTGCCAAAGTAGCCGTGGAATTCGGACGGCGTGTGATCCCCGCCAGCGATAAACCCTCTTTCCTGGATGTTGAAGAGGCCTTCAGGGCCTTGAAGAAATAGTCATGGCGAACCCCAAGACGCCCATTATTATTAAAAAGATAAAAAAAGGTCACGCCGCTCACCACGGCGGTTCGTGGAAGGTCGCCTACGCCGATTTCGTTACCGCGATGATGGCCTTTTTTCTGCTGCTTTGGCTTTTGGCCATGGTGTCTCCGGAAAAAAAGGCCGCGCTCTCTGATCACTTCCGGGACTACAATATTTTTGAGAGCACCGGCGTGTCGATCATGGACCAGCCCTCGACGCAGATGGTAAGCGTGTCTCAAAATAAGAAGGAAGGTTCCACGGAAGATCGCACTGTTCCCAGAGGCGCGGGCTCCGGCGGTCCCTCAGCGGAGGAATTGGTAAAGAAACTCAAAGGCGCCGTGGACGAAAGGCTAAAGGCGCTCAAGGATCAAATCATAGTTGATACGGTGGAAGGGGGTGTGAGCGTCCAGATCGTGGACAACGAGGGCGGCATCATGTTCTTGAGCGGCCAGCCGGAACCTACGGCAAAGGCGAAGGAAATCATAAAGATCGTCGCGGAAAGCATCAAAGATGTCCCCAACAGGATCTCCGTCGAGGGTCATACGGACGCTGCCCCGATCAAAGCCGGCGGTATCACCAACTGGGAACTTTCCACCAACCGCGCTTCTGCGGCGCGTCGCGAACTGGAATCAAACGGTATTGAGACGGGCAGAATCGCCCGCGTTGTCGGTTACGCCGATCAGGAGCTATATATCAAACACAACCCGTTGGATCCGCGAAACCGCCGCATCAGCATAATCTTGATCCTGCCAAAGAATTGAAGTCGTCTATCTTGGCAAAGTTTCCTTCCACCTGCTTTAAAAACCCATATCCCTCCCCCTCTTTCCGGCTGGTAGCACCCACTCCGGCACAGCTTCTGCAAATGAGATTTGTCTGCTAAATTGGCTTGACTTGAAATTGCCAAATAGGCTAGTAAGACGCTCCGTATCCCTGTTCATAAGGAGTTATCAGACCCCAGAGAGGAGTGTTCATGTCAAAAATAGAATCGAAACAATTGAGAAACATCGCCCTGGTTGGACATGGCAGTACCGGCAAAACCTCCCTTGCGGAGGCTTTCCTTTTTATCTCAGGAAAGAACGATCGCCTTGGCCGGGTCGATGACGGTTCATCAACCATGGACTTTGAACCGGAAGAGCAAAAACGCAAGATATCCGTTTCCTCTGCCGTCACTTTTCTGGAATGGGATAAAAACAAGATCAATATCGTTGATACGCCGGGGGATCAGAACTTTTCATTTGATACCAAAAATTGCCTTCGGGTGGTTGACGCGGCCGTCGTGCTGGTCGATGCGGTAGGCGGCGTTGAATACCAGACACTCAAGGTCTGGGATTATGCCGATGAGTTCAAACTGCCCAGAGTATTGTATATCAACAGGATGGACCGGGAACGGGCAAATTTCGACACGGCCCTGGCCAGTATCAGAAAACATTTCAACGCCAAGATTTCACCGGTTTTCCTGCCCATAGGAAGTGAGGCATCCTTCAAGGGCATTGTTGACCTCCTGGAACAGACGGCCTATATCTTCACTGATTTCAAAAGCACCCCGAAAAAAACAGAGATCCCCCCGGATATGCAGGCCGAGGTTGACAAGTACCGGGGAATCCTGGTGGAGGATATCGCCGAGGCCGATGAGGAACTGATGGATCGCTACCTTAACGATGGAGAACTCAGCCTGGAGGATCTGAAAAGGGGCTTCCGGGCCGCCGTTATTAAGGGCTCTTTGGTACCGGTTGCTTGTGGTTCCGCGACAAAAGGGATTGGCGTTTCCCTCCTTCTCGATATGATCGTTAATTATCTCCCCTCCCCTGTTGACCGTCCGGACATTCGCGGGTCCATGGCCGACCAGGAGGCGACGCGGCTCCCCGATGAATCATCCCCCTTCTGTGCCCTCGTTTTTAAAACAATCGCCGACCCGTACGCGGGAAGGCTTACCCTCTTCAGAGTCTATTCAGGCACACTCAAACCGGACTCAAGTTTCTATAACTCTTCCCGCAGGATCTCCGAGAGATTTGGCCATGCCTTCTACCTCGAAGGAAAGAATCAGAAGACGGCCGAATATCTAATTCCCGGCGATATTGCCGCAGTCGCCAAGTTAAAGGAAACGACCACCGGCGATACGCTTTGCCTCGAAAAGGCGCCCATAATCCTCCCGCGGCAGGCACCGCCTGCACCGGTAATGTCCTTTGCCGTGGAAGCAAAGAACCGTGGCGACGAAGATAAGATCATCTCCTCTATCAATCGGTTGATTGAGGAGGATCCCACCCTTACGCTGCACAGGGACAATCGGACAAGAGAGATGATCCTCTCGG
>JAXMLI010000188.1:0-9379 GCA_034368785.1 Smithellaceae bacterium
AAACCTGCCCCTACAACACGCCGCAAGCCTGCCCCCGCGAAGGCGGAGGAGGGATGCAGTGCAACGCAGCATCCGGACTTATAAGGAACTTAACCATAAGTACTTGAAATTATGTAAGTACTATTTTTGGAGGGACGCGCTCCGTCGCGTCCGTGGCAGGTAGTGCAATATTCAAAGCCGTTTGGCCACGACAGAGCGTGGCCCTCCGAAACTCAAACGCAAGTTACTTACTGATGTGGGGCCGCCGGGCGGCGTGGGCCGCTTTTTACGAAGCCCTCAAATCTCCCCCAACCCCTCTTTTCTAAAGAGGGGAGAAAAACTGCCCTGCCCATAATTTTGTCGCACACCCACCAACAGCCCACAGCCTAAACACCTGAGAAGTTACGCGTTTTCTATCCTCTTTAGCTACTCTGTGAAAAATATCTCTTTTCGGCATGATCCTTGCTTTCCTTAGTCTGAAGTCTGATTCCGCTAATAACTCAAACAGGGAGAATGGCCGATGCGAAGAGAACCTGCTGCCCTTTTATTGATTCCCGCGATAATTTTTCTTTGCGCCATTGTCGCCCGCGGCGCCTCCGTGGTGGGCTCCAAGCATGATCTCAGCACCAGTTCGACAAATTCGCCCTGCGCCTTCTGCCATACGCCGCACTTTGCCAGCGCCCAGATTGCTGCGCCCCTGTGGAACAGAAATGTCAAGGTTGTCACCTATCAGATGTACAGCAGTCCTTCGATAGATACGACCATCCCCGGCGCCCCTGCCGGCGTTTCCCTGGCCTGTCTCGGCTGTCACGATGGCGCGGCCAAACAATCGAAAGAGCACAGCCTGCTGAATGCGCCGGGTCCGCGCGGCGTACCGGACAGCAATTCCTGGCCGAACTGCCAGCGTTGCCACCCTCAAATGTATACTGGAGGCCTCCCGGTAAAATGGTTGGGTACTGATCTGAGGAATGATCATCCCATTTCCATGACCTATCCCACGACGGCGCAGGATGCGGGGTTTTTCCTTCCCCCGGACTTGCAAAAGGGCTGGTCTGACATACCGCTTTACAACGGGAAGGTGGAATGCGCCTCCTGCCATAATGTTCACGATCCCGCCAGGACGCCTTTTTTACGGGTGTCAAATTCCGGGAGCACACTTTGTTACAGGTGCCATAACAAGTAGGGGTGGGTGAAATCACGCAAGTGGGTGGGGCATATCGCCCAATCGGAATCTGAAACTAGGGACTGACAAGATGAAATTTAAAGCCCTCATTTTTACGGTAGTTCTGGCGGCAATACTCTCCGCGCTGGGCGCCATGGCGGCCTCGATTGTGGGATCGAAGCATGATATGAGCAAGCCCGGAGGACAGCCCTGTGTCCACTGTCATACCCCCCATTTTGCCGGCGCTGCCATTGTTGCGCCCCTCTGGAATAAAAAGAGCACTAATTTCAATTTTGACGCCTTTACCATGTATTCCAGTCCTACCATTGACACGACAATCCCCGGCAGGCCAAGTGGAATTTCCCTGGCCTGTCTGGGTTGCCATGACAGCATTTTAGCCCCGGAGGCCGCGACTTCCACCTATACCCACGGCGTAATAAACGCGCCGGGTTCAGGCCTGGCAGGACTGCCGGCGCCCAATAGTTATTGGAATAACCTCAGCTGCCTGGCCTGTCACGGCACCCACGGTTCCGCGCTGTACAAGATACCGGCCATCGGGCCCAATCTCACCAACGATCACCCGATTTCCATGGCCTATCCCACCGCGGCGCAGGATGCGGGTTTCTTTATCCCGCCGGATCTTCAGAAGGGCTGGTCCGATGTTCCTCTTTACGGTGGAAAGGTGGAATGCGCCTCCTGTCATAATGTTCATGATCCCGCCAGGACGCCTTTTTTACGGGTGTCAAATTCCGGGAGCGCGCTTTGTTATAAGTGTCACAACAAATAGGAGCGGGTGAAATGGCGCCAGTAAAAATAAACAAAGGAGGTGATGATTTTCAGCGAGGTTTTTGGTTGCAATTAAAGCAGTTTTGTTAGCACTGAATAAATAGCAGAAAGGAGAAACAAAATGAATAAGACCATGAGCAAATCAATCCTTTTAGTCTTGATCGCCGTTATTTCCCTCGTGATGGTGACGACGATTTCGAAGGCGGGGGTTAAGGGTTCAAAACATGATTTGAGCAGCACCGGTCCCGAGGGAGGAGTCAAAACCGATGGCACAGATCAGGTCTGCGTTTTCTGTCATACGCCCCACTTCAGCTCCAATACGGTGCCATTGTGGAACAGAAACAACTCGGCAGTAACTAATTACACCCTCTATAGTAGCGCCACCCTGGTTGCTACCCCTGCTCAACCAGGCGGTATATCGGCGGCCTGCCTCTCCTGCCATGACGGCACGGTGGCCTTCGACTCGTTGCTGAACAAGCCCGGGTCCGGCACTGGCGCACCGACTTGGGAATTCACAGGCGCGGGTCAAACCTCTGGAAAGATGACCGGCGCTTCTACCAAGCTGGGTACCAACCTCAGCGATGATCACCCCATTTCCTTTGCCTATCTGGCCAGTGCGAAATTAAATACAGCCACGGACGGCAAGGTTGGCGGCCTTCCGCTCTTTTCCAATAAGGTAGAATGCGCCTCCTGCCACAATGTCCATGAATGGGGCAGCGCTGGCACTACCGCACCCTTCCTGAGGGCAACAAACGCCGGCAGCGCCCTCTGTTTAACATGTCATATCAAGTAAGTTGATTTTTGCTAAGGGAGGGGCTCGGCACTGCCCCTCCCTTTTTTTAAGGAGACCGGATGAAGTTAGCAAAAAATCGGGGGGACGGAAAGGCACCTTGTCCGTGCTTGCGGAGGGTTTTTTCACTTTTCATGATCACCATTCTTTTGGTGATCATGCCCCCCCTCCCCCGGCTTCCCGCCGCGGAGCCGCAGGATAAAGCCCTGGCGCCGATGGCTAATGTCAATGGCGTCGCCATTACCCGGCGGGAAGTTGACGAGGCCGTGGCCGTCCTCCTCCCCCAGGCCTCCTACCACCGCAACGTAACTGCGGAAAAAATTAAGGAGCTGGAAAAAAAGGCCCTGGAAAATTTAATCGACGAAGAGCTTTTCTATCGGGCGGGCCTGAAAAAAGGCTATAAGGTCGGAAAGGGCGAGGTCAGCAAAAGGCTGGAAGAGGTCATCAAAAGATACCCCTCTAAAAAGGCCTTCCGGGAGGCGCTGAAAAAATACGGCATCAAGGAAGGCGACGTCAGGAACAAACTGGAACACATGATGCTCGCGGGCGTTTTTGTGAACGAGGAGGTCCATAAAAAGGCGGAAATCAAGGATACGGAATTGTTCGCCTACTATCAGAAAAATCAGGAAAAATTCCAGAAACCCGACGCAATCCAGCTCTTCCATATCCTGATCAAGGTGCCGCCGGCGGCGCAAAGGGAAGAGAAGGAGAAGCTGAAGAAGAAGGCGGAAGACCTTCTGCAAAGGCTTAAAAAAGGGGAGGACTTTCAGAAGCTGGCCTGGGATAATTCCGACGACCCGAGCCGGGTAAAGGGCGGCGACCTGGGAATTGTACACCGGGGGAGGTTGGAAACCGACGTGGAAAATCCGGCCTTTGCCCTGAAGAAGGGGGAACTGAGCGGCCTTGTTACCTCTATTTACGGCCATCATATTCTGAAGGTGGTGGAGAAGTTTCCGCCCCAGCAGCTGAAATTTGAAGAGGTGAAGGATAAGCTGAAGAAGGAACTGGAGGAAAAAGAAGTGGCGAAAAGGCTTGCCGAGCTGATTAAATCTCTCCGGGAGAATGCGAAGATTGAGATTTATCAAGAGTAGGATTGCCGCAGCGCTGATTTTTTTTTTCTCTTTGCCGGGACCCTGCCGGTCTTTGCGGCCCAGTTCGGCAAGTATGATGTAACCGGCGTCATTGAGGTGGAAACGAAACAGGAGACGGAAAAGACACAGGACCGGCAAACCGTTTACAACTCCTTCGAGCACCGGTACAAGTTCGACGTCCAGAGCTTTGTCCTTAGCCCCCGGCTTCTGAACTATCAGTTAGGTTTATCCATCGCGAAGGGCGTCTCGGACAGCGATGGCGCCTCATCGAGCATAGATAATCTGGGCTACAATATAAGGACGGAACTTTTTTCCGGGAGGCGCATCAACGGGAGCCTCTACGCCATGAGAGATGCCACGAGCAGCTTCACCCCCATGTCGTCTAGCCTGGGCGCCACAATGGTGTCCCAGAAGAACACATCCTACGGGATGTTGCTCAACCTTAATTACCGGGCCTTTCCCCTGACCATTGCCTACGACGAGAATATGACGGAAGGATCGAGCGGCGCCCAGCAGATCGATAGAGGCACGCGGCGGGTGCAGCTAAACGCGAATAAAGATATTTACGGTTTTTCCGGCAGTTACGGATATGCCTATACCGATACGGCAGATCATATAGAACAGACGAATAATGCCACTGAGCACACGGCCACGGCAAATCTGGAAAAAAAACTCTCCGATGTAAATACCTTCCGCCAGGACTTCAGGTTTTCATCCTCAAGCAGACTAGGCAAATTTCAGGATATTACCTCCCCCACGGTAACAAAAACGACGGATTACACCCTCACGCGGGCCGATGAGATTGTCCGGTTTGATGCCGTTCTGACCAATCTGACGGCGACGCTTCCCAGCGCCGTGGGCGACGCGGGCCGCACCTTCACCATTGTCAAGATAGACGCGACAGCCAATACGGTGACGGTGAAACCGGCAGGAGCGGAGACGATAAACGGCGCGACTTCCCTTATCCTGCCGGCGCAATGGTCGGAGGCAACAATCGTCAGCAACGGTATAAACTGGATTACAGGAACGAGGGAGCAAAAAAAAGGACCAGCCGAAAGCAGCAGTATTATAAACCTTAATTCCCACAGCACTTTCAGCTACCGCCCCTCCCGGGATTTCAGTAACGACAGCGCCCTCAATCTCTTTTATTTCAACTATGAGACCGGGCCGGGAGCGAATCTCCTGGCCTCCAATTCCACAAACTACCAGGTGAATCCCCAATGGAGCGTAAATGCCAACGCGAGTGCCGGATATGCGGATTCGGGAACAGGCGGGACTACTTCGACGGGGAATGTATCAGCCGGAATTAATTACGATAAGAAAATAGGGAACTGGAATCTCCGTTTATTTGAAAACATGGGGCTGCATAACAGCAATCAAACGGCTGGACAGGGCAAGACAACGGGAAACGCCGGAATCGGCGCCTCCGCGTCCAGGGATTATGACTGGTTCAAGTCGAATCTCCTCTTTCAGACGCAGGCGGCAAAGTCCGCATCCTCCGGCGGCGGCGGGACGACGAGCTGGCAATCGAGCGGGGCCTGGGGGGCCTCGCCTTCGGAAAGGTTTCAGCTCCAGTCGAGCCTCCGCTACAGCAGGGAAGATAGCATTAACGAGGCGATTGTCGTCACAGCCGCCTCGGACGCCGAAGCGACGACGCAGCCCTACGCGAGCGCTTCCCAGGCGGGCGACCTGGACCTGAGCTACTCCTGGCTTGCCTACGTTTCGGAGAATAAGATGGCCACGGTGAGTGGCGGCGCGGTCTTGAGCAGACAGGAGAACAAGGCGGACGGCGGGGGATCCACCACAACGGACAGGAATTATTTCTATAACCAGCTTATTTTCCGGATGGCGCCGCTCAGGAGTCTGTTTGTTTCCGCGACCCTGCGAGGGGAATGGGACAATTCCGCCATGGAAACGACCAACGCCTCCGGAAATATAACTAGATCATCCAAGCCGCGTACGTTATACAGCATGGAAAATGCGATAAATTTCCGGGTAAGAAGATTATTTCTGGAATTGCTGCACAATTGGCGGGATGAGACCGGTACGATCAATCCCTACAACAGGCAATCCATATATTTCAAGATTTCGCGGCCTTTCTAAGGGGGTAAAAAACCATGAATGAATATATTGACCGTCGCTTTAAACGGACGTTTATCCTGCGCTTTTGTATCGGCATGGTGATTATCTCCATCTTCAGCGGTATCCTTTTTTTCCTCATAATACCAAAGGAAGCGGCAAACCTTTATGTCTCCCTTATCTACTCCTTTCATCAGACCGCGGCAAATCTGGTCCCCTTAATTCTTATTGTGGGTTTTTTTGAGATTATTCTCGCTTCCCTTTTTACCCTTTTGTTTGCCCTTTTTTTGTCCCATAAGGTGGGGGGGCCGATTTATAAACTGCAATCCAATTTAGAAAGATTGAGAAGGGGTGATTTCAACCTTCCCGGGATCAGCTTCCGCGAAGCCGACCAGGGACAGATACTGGCCGTAAAATTCAATGAGATGATGAGAAGCTGGCACAGCAATTTTAAGGAACTGAAATATAACTGCAGTAAACTTTCCCTGCGGATGAGCAGTCTGGAAACAAAATGGCCCCGGACGGAGGAAGGTTCCCTGGAGAGTTCACGCACAATAACGAGGATCAGGCATGACCTGGAAAAGATGCGGGACGTTCTGGACCGCTTTGTTATTTAGCGCCGCCTCTTTGTTTTTTCTTTCTCTGGCAGGCTCTCTGGAGGGGGTCCATCGTTTTGACGGCAAGTGCAGCCAATGCCACCTCAATCAGCCTAAGAAGGGGGAGAAGTTATTATTCGTCAGGGAGATAGATAAACTTTGCCTGGAATGTCACAAGCAGGTCGGGGCGGTCCTGTCCCATCCCTCAGGCCTGAAACCGTCATTCCCCTTGCCGGCAGAATTTCCGCTCGACTGGTCGGGGAAGATGACCTGCGTGACCTGTCATGAAGTCCACGGGAAGAGAAAGAATTTACTGGTCAGTGAAAAGACCGGCAAGGCCTTCTGTATAACCTGTCACAGGGGGGCGCTTCTGACGAAACAGGGGCACGAGGCGGTTTCTTCTCTGGTTCATCAGCCCCAGTACGAAATAACAAAATTCGATCGGCCCCTCGACCGGGAATCTCAGGACTGTCTCAGTTGTCATGACGGCGGATTTGCCCGGCTGCGGGAGGTGACCATCGGCGCCGGCATCTGGAATCACGGCCGCGGGGCAGGGGTAAGCCACCCGGTCGGAGTCGATTACCAGCAGGCCTCGAGAAAAGGCGGATATAAAAGGATGACATCCCTGAACAGGCGAATCCGTTTTTTTAACGGGAAGCTTGGATGCGGATCATGTCACAGTCTATACTCGGCATTGCCGGCCAAGCTTGTCATGAGCAACCAGGGAAGCGCCTTGTGCCTGGAATGTCACATAAAGTAGCGCGGTTTCCGTGCCGTCCCGAACGGTGTGAGGGAACGTGCCTGGCGATCTCGTTTAATTGCCAAGGGGCTTGGCCATCGCCATGACAGAGGGGGAGGCGGGAATGACGATAGCGGCAATCATGCTCAAAAGAATTGGCGGTTTCCTGACCGGCGAGAAGATCGACGGGCGGAGAAGTAATTTTTACGTGGAGAAGGCGTTTCAAAAAAACTTCATCCTCTTCTTTCTGGTAATGGTCTCCCTCCTGATTCTCGCTTCCGGCGGGGCTTATTACATCGTGCTTCAAAAGATCCTGGAAGAAAATATGTATACCATCCATCCGAAGTTTACGAGTTTAAGAGAGGTTCTTACCCCCGGCCTCCTCCTTTTTTTCGTCGAGATTTCGGTTATAGCCTTTATAATTATCATTATCGCCGTGGACAGGATCCTGAACAGGATTGCCAAATCCCTGAGGACCTATGAACGGATAACCGAGCAGCTGACAAAACTGGATTTAAAAAAAGCCCGCGCCATAGAAACGAAGCTCTTCCCCGATCTTCACAAGGAGTACCTGGAACTGATCGATAAGTACTCCCTTGACATCTCGTTGCTGAGGGAAAAGGTGGTGCGGATGAATCTGCTGCTAAAATTACTGGAAGATACGAACGGCATGCCCAAGGAAAAGAAAATCCTGGCCATGACCGAACTGATTGAGCTCAAGGGCGCCGTGGAGTCAAAATTGATGGAATGCCAAATTGGCGATTCCGCAAAAAAAACAGGGTTCTCCACATTATGAAGAAGATTGTTTTCGCTTTAATTGTTTTACTGCTTCTCTCAGGCACCGTTTGGTCGGAGGAGCTGACCTGGCCGCCGCCGCCGGAGATGTCGAGGATCAAGTTTGTCCAGACGGTGCGAGGTCCTTCAGATCTGAAGATTAAAAAATCCTTCTTTAAAAAACTATGGGAATTTATCGCCGGTGACGAGTTGGAAGGGCTCATCCGTCCCGTTGCCCTTACCGTACAGGGGGACATAATTTGTGTTACCGATGTGGTTTATGCGGGTTTTCATCTCTTCAATTTAAAGACGAATAGCTATAAAATCATCACTCCCAAGGCGGTCAAACTGACCTCGCCGACGGGGGCCGTCTTTGCAGGTGACGGACGTCTGCTGCTGGCCGATTCGGTGATAAAAAAAGTTTTTACTTTTAGCGATAAAGGGGTCTTTACGGGAGAATTCGCCGCAGGCTTCCCCTTCCAGCGCCCCACGTCCCTTGCCGTATCGCCCGTTGACGGTTCAGTCTGGGTTTCCGATACCCTGGCACACCAGGTCTTTAAATTCAGTCCGACGGGAGAAAAGCTGCTCACCCTGGGAAAAAGGGGTGAAAAAAATGGTGAGTTTAATTATCCAACGGGTATAACGATAGGCAAGGACGGCCGGGTGTATGTCTGCGATACCCTGAATGTAAGGCTTCAGGTTTTTTCTTCCACGGGAAAATTCCTTTTCAAACTCGGCCGGCATGGCGATTCTACGGGGGATTTTGCCCATCCAAAAGCGGTGGCCCTGGACAGCGAGGGTAACATCTACATCGTTGACGGCCTGTTTGATGCGATACAAATATTTAATGAGAAGGGAAAGCTGCTTCTCGTCTTTGGCCAGAGGGGAACAAGAAACGGCGAGTTTTACGTGCCGGCATCTATCTTTATTGATGAAAAAGACCGGATCTTCGTGTCAGATTCCTATAACGGCAGAATGCAAATATTCCAATATCTCAGGGAGTTTTAATGATTCAGACGATAGACGATAGTCTATAGACATCAGACTTGGGGGAAGGGAATGGGTAGAGATTATACAAAAATAAAGGCTTGGCAAATGGCAGATAAGCTAGCGCTTTTGGTGTCTAAGTCGACAAAATATTTCCAAAGAGCGAGATTTGGGGGTTAACATCTCAGATGAGAAGATCTGCTGTATCAGTACCTGCAAATATAGTAGAGGGATCAGCCAGGAAAAACAGAAATGAATATCTGCAATTTTTATACATAGCCATATCATCGTTGGCAGAATTGAATTACTATATCAAGTTTACAAAGGAACTTGGATATTTAGACACCAATCAATATGAAGAACTATGGACAAAAGGTCAGGAGAGTTTAAGGATAC
>JAXMLI010000189.1:0-3555 GCA_034368785.1 Smithellaceae bacterium
CAACTTTGATTGCAAAGGTTTGTATTGACACCTGCCCTTGGGGTGTTCAGCTACAGTCCATTCAAATCACGAGGCGCCTGTCATGAAGAATGTAGAGATGAAAGTTGAAGGCAACATCCTGACCATTAAAGTTGATCTGACGAAAGACTTCGGCCCATCATCATCAGGAAAGACCATTATCATTGCATCGACAGAAGGAAATGTCACCGTTGATGGGCATGAAGCGGCTAAGGTCGGGCTGAACGTTTATCGAAAGAAATAACATAAGATCGTCCATCCCGGGTCGAAACGTGCAATTTTCGGAGGGTGATTTTTCTGATGATCAGAGATATTTGTAACTTCCTGTACTACACAAATTGCCACCCTCAACGAAAATGCTTGACTTCGAATCGAAATAACCACCGACCAGATTCTTCTTGACATATAGAACGATCGTTCTACATTATGGGGGCATGATATTCTCGAAGGAGAAAGATCGTGTCCCTTCCTGCCGCTGTTTATCGGCCCCGGAATCCGCAGTTATCCGATTACTACCACTGTGTAGAGGACTACCTTGAAACCTTTGTCGGAATCTACGACGAATACTTCTCCCGCCAGTACGGTTTCTGGCGGCCCTATATCGAGCAGGTGATCTACCGGTATCTGGACTGCGGCGACCCGCACAACGGTTTTGCCCGTGTGAAATGCAAGGATTGCGGCCATGAGTATTTGCTGTCATTTTCCTGCAAGCGCCGGCATTTCTGTCCATCCTGCCATCAGAAGCGCGTGGTGGAATTCGGGGAATGGCTCTGTATGGATGTCCTCAAAAAGATTCCCCACCGGCATTTTGTCTTCAGCATCCCGAAAATCCTCCGCCGTTACTTTCTCTACGATCGGAAGCTTCTTGCCGATCTCAGTCGCTGCGCCTGGGAATCCCTGAAGGTCTTCATGCAGGAGGCGGTTCCCGAAAATGATACCATCCCCGGCGCCGTAATCGCCATTCAGAACTTCGGCGACTTCCTCGGATTCAATCCCCACTGCCACATCCTGGTGACCGACGGCTGTTTTTATGGTGATGGCGGCATGTTCCGCGTCGCCCCGCCCCTGGAGTTGAAAAAACTGGAGTCCATCTTCCGGCACAAGGTGTTCAGGATGCTTCTGGACAAGGGAAAGATCACGCAGGAGATGATCGCCATGCTCTCGACATGGCGGCATTCCGGCTTCAACGTCTTCTGCGGCAACCGCATCTCGCCCGACGATGATACGGCTATGGAGAACCTGGCCCGCTACATCATCCGGGCGTCCTTCTCCCAAGAGCGTATGCAGTATCTGGATCAGAAGGGGACGGTCGTTTATACATCCAAGAACGGCGAGACAACCAAGAAGTTCCCGGCGCTGGAATGGCTGGCCGCCATGTGTTCGCACATCCCGAACCGGGGAGAACAGATGGTGCGTTATTACGGATACTACAGCAACGTCTCCCGGGGCAAAAGGCAGCAGGAAGGCATTGGCGATGCCGTCCCCTGCATTCTCGAATCGCAGGGGGATGAAAAAACCTTCCGGCGGAACTGGGCGCGATTGATTCAGAAAATATACGAAGTCGATCCCCTCATCTGCCCGAAGTGTCAGGGCGCCATGCGGGTCATCGGCAGCATTGAGGACCCTTCGGTCATCCGGGCCATTCTCGAACACCTGGGGTTATGGCTGGCAAGAGCCAGGCCGCCGCCGAAAATCCATGACCCGCCTGTCTGCATGAACGGCGCAGGCAGGTCGGCTGACCCATCCATCGCGGATGACGTCTCGCAGATCCCCGTTCATGACGATCACTTCTATGGGGATTGTAGGCTTCCACAATGCACGAGTAAGAATAAGGGGTATATTTTTAGAATAGATTGACAAGCTGTTTTTAATTATCGGATTATCAGGGCCTCTCGTAAGAGAGGTTTTTTTATTTTAGGAGGGCGGTGAATTTTTTTGAGAGAGACACCGCCCTTTCTCATAGAGAGCTGTAAGAAACCCATATGAGGTGGAGACATGGTAATCAATCTGTTGTGCAAGATCAAGGAGATTTTTGCGAAGGGTAAGGATTATGAGTGGCCGCGGCCGGAGATTTGCCCTCGTTGCCAGGCGAGTATCGTATGGGGGCACGGATTTGTGGCGGCATGTTTTGAGGGGTATTCCACCACTGTGTATTTACGGCGGTGGAGATGTCCTTCTTGTTTGTGCGTGATTCGTGTCCGTCCCGGTGGATATTTTCGGCGGTTTCAGGCCACGGTTGAGGAGATTCGTTCCCGGTTGTCCTCTCGCACCTCAGGAGGACCTTGGCTGCCGGGGATGTCCCGGAGCCGCCAGAGGCACTGGTTACGGGCATTGCAACAGCGGGTTATAGCGTATTTTGGCAACCGGTGGGGGGCTGGACTTCTGGCGGCCTTCGATCATTTTGTATCTCTCTAGTCAGATTCCCGTGAGCCGTTCCCTGCAACTTGGGAGAAGGCGCGTTTTTGATGGACCCTACCGAAGGGTGTCATGGCTAAGGGCGATTTTCCGTTGTAGAGGGCGTGAAAAACCACGAAGGAGGATTTTTCATGACGGAAGATCAAAAAAAGCGGGTGGCGGTGTTTCGGTTCGGGGTCATTCACGACCTGATCAATGGCAATGACGTCAATCAAGGGCCGGGGGAGGCGTTGATCAGGCAGAAGCGCGCCCGGAAATGGGAGATTCCCTTTTCCGAGAAGACGAGGATTGGCCGGAGTACGATTCTGCGCTGGCGCCGCTTGTACCGGCAAAGCAATGACAATATTGAATCGCTGTATCCGGTGGAGCGCTCCGACCTAGGAGAAAGTCGGGCAATGGATGAGGAGACCATCCTGTCTTTGATGGGGTTGAGACAGGAGATGCCGAAGGCGACAGCGCCGGTTCTTATCAAAACGATGGAAGCGCGGGGATTGGTTACTCTGGGGACGGAGTTGAATCTGTCCACGGTTTACCGCTTCCTGCATCAGCGTCAACTCATGAAGACCAACAGCCATCACCCGGAGGATCGCCGCAAGTTCGAGGCGGAGCTGCCCAATGATCTATGGCAGTCCGATGTGATGCACGGACCGCTTATAGTCTCAGAAGGCAAGATGAAAAAGAGCTATCTTATTGCTCTCATCGACGACCATTCCCGCCTGATTACCCACGGGGAGTTTTATCTCTCCGAGAGTATTCTCTCTTATGTCGATGCCCTGGAAAACGCCCTCTTAATCTATGATCACATCGCCGCGATTCTCCCGGCCAGAGCGCCGCGCTCAAGGGGATAGCCTGCGTTGGCGTAGTGAGCACGGGCCGCAGCAAGGCTTTCCGGCGCTAGCAGTGGTCCCAGAACCTGTTTGACCTGGCTGATGCAGGTGAGTGCCGACTGGATCTCCCTGCGCCACCTGGCTTCGTAGCGCACCTGGTCCGCCGGCCCGATCAGGCCCCTGCAGGACGGTGACCCGCACCGGCATTTCAGCCGCTCATCCTCTTCCAGATTGAGCATCGCATAGTCATTGGTCAACTGTTCGCCGCCGGCGATGTCGCTAACGGCAATTTCGA
>JAXMLI010000190.1:0-5863 GCA_034368785.1 Smithellaceae bacterium
ATCCATTTCCAGTGAAATGTTTTTAATGCTGTTGAGATAATAGTTGTAGAAAATAACGGCCGGGATGGCGGCGGCCAGACCCGCGGCCGTGGCGATCAACGCCTCCGAGATGCCCGGGGCCACAACGGCCAGGGTAGCCGATCCCCTGGCGCCGATACTCTGGAATGTATTCATAATGCCCCAGACTGTACCGAAAAGTCCGATGAAGGGACAGGCGCTCCCCGTAGTGGCGAGGAAACCTAAGGTACTCTCCAGTTTTGACGTTTCCGCGTCGCTCGCACGATTCATCGCCCGTTCCAACTGGTCAATATTTCGCAGCTCGTAAGGGAGCGCGGCCGAATCGGGAGAATCTTTCTGTGTCGATTCCTTCCCGATCTTGGCAATTTTTACCAGCTCTCCGTATCCCGCGCGAAAAACCTCCGCAATGCTGGAATAGCGGTATTTTTTCGCCTCGGGAAGCATGTCGGAAATCCTGGCGGTTCGCATGTATGCTTCGATAAAGGAGTCATTCTCCCGCCGTACCTTCTTTACTTGTACATACTTCATGAAAATGATTGCCCAGGAAACAATCGAGAAGATAAGGAGCAGGATCAAGACGAACTGAACCATCGGACCGGCATCGAGGATCATCCCGAGAATGCTGCCGTGAAAATTGCCTGCCCCGGCTGTGCCTGCAACCATAGAAACCTCTTTCACTATATTTTCTCCTTTTGGGTCCGTGTCTCATCAGCCCGGCTGCCTTTTGGTGAATAAATCCGCCGGAAGACAAAATATCGACGCCGTCTGTAAGCACCTGTTCATTAATGAAAAAACTCTACCTTGTCAATACCGAAAACCCCCGGGCCATTACCTGTGTTGCGTGGGGCTGGTTTGCGAGGTGGGCGGTGTTTGCGGGAGGGAATCTTCATTGTTTTCGGCTGTTGCGCGGGGTAATAGGACGGGCACCCGGATACATCTCTGCCGTGATCGCTTGCGCGCCGTATTTTGCGACTAATATTTACTGTTGTCAATATGTTGGCAACAAAAATCATTGACAATGCGAGTCTCTCTATATACTGTCCAGACGGTTTACGGCCCGCTAAAATAATCCCGAAAGGCAATGCGGAGGCATTTACGAAGGGGTGTCACAGATGGGCATAGTAACTCCCGCCAGCAGCGCAGCCGGCAAACCGGCACTTACCTTCCCTCACCGTCCCGACATCGGCACGGATCGCCATCACGGCGCCGGGGTGGATCCCCTGTACCCCCTTACTGTCAATAAGATTGAAGAAGGCAGGGCAAAAACCGGCGGGTGGAATTGGTCAGGCAGTAACTTCTCCCAAGGGCATCATGGCCCTTTTGGGCATTAATGGCCGTCAGATGCGAATTCAGGGCTTTCCACCCATTGCAGACGCGAACGCGACAATCCTGATTCTGGGAACCATGCCCGGCAAGGCGTCCCTGAAGGAAAATCAATACTACGCCTACCCCCGGAATCTTTTTTGGAAGATTCTGGGAAGTATTTTGGGTTTTGACCCGGTGGACTCCTATGAAAATCGGGTAAAGATGGTGCTTGCCTCCCGGATTGCCATCTGGGATGTGACAAAGAGCTGTGCCCGTGAAAGCAGTCTGGATGCGGATATTTCCGCGGTAGTTCCCAATGACTTCAGCATGTTCTTTTCCCTCCATACTCAGATCCGGCGGACTTGCTTTAACGGCGCCAAAGCGGAGCAGCTGTTTATGAAGCACGTCTATCCCCCGCTGGCCGAACGCTGTAAACCGCTCGACTTTATCCGACTCCCGTCCACCAGCCCGGCTAATGCCTCTACCCCCTTTGATAAAAAGCGGAAAGCATGGGAAACGGCCTTATCAAATCGCTTTACCGACGCAGATGACTATTTGACCACAATAGCCTAGTCCCTCTCCTCGGCAGGGGGAGTATCTTTCTCCCAGGGGCGGACATATTTTAAAAATATCTCTGTTTTTCCTTTGCCGACGGCGCTGAAGGTCCAGATTTCTTTTCCGCCCGCCCCCACCACAGCGGGATTGGTTT
Source organism: Smithellaceae bacterium (assembly GCA_034368785.1). GTDB lineage: Bacteria > Desulfobacterota > Syntrophia > Syntrophales > CAMTWB01 > CAMTWB01. Next base: position 2,033 of record JAXMLI010000190.1, read on the forward strand.
CCGGTACTCGATATACGGAACCTATTAGTCTGATGACAGTTTCATCGAGTGGTCTGGCCAAGCTCCACCCGTAACCTGTGGTGGCGTTGGAAGCTAAAACAATAGTGAACTCCTCACCAAGAGCCGCTTCAAGGGAACGAGCAGCAGACGGTTTTGGGGTCATCTTTGCTGTGTCGGTGGGCGACCGGGAATCACTGGTGGTTAAGCCGACCATTCCGGAAAGGAAAGCCATTGTGATGATTAACAGGGCGATTAAAGTGCGTCGGGCAATTTTAATGGTCATGGATACTGGTCCCTCTCAAGCGGAAGTTCTTAGGTGATCTATATCAAGAGGACAGTTTGTGTGCTACAAATCAGGATAGCGCGTGTGCATGTAAATAGAATATATTGTGTTAAAAAAAAAGGATGAATATTATGGATGCTGGAAAATGGAAACTTTAATCGGTAAGCACTGGCATCACCTGCCTGCGGAGGAAGTAATTGACCTCCTGGTGAGTGATCAGGGGAAAGGGCTGGATCAGTTCGAAGTAGACAATCGTCAGAAACATTTCGGTCCTAATGCGATCTCCGGGAAAAAAGGACAAGGGCCGCTGTTGCGCTTTCTGCTCCAGTTCCATCAGCCCCTGATCTACATTCTTATCGTGGCCGGTACCATTACGGCCTTGCTTCAGGAGTGGGTCGATGCGGGGGTCATTTTCGGGGTTGTGCTGGTCAATGCGTTCATCGGATTCATTCAGGAAGCGAAGGCGACCAAGGCCATAGAAGCGTTGGCCAGGACAATGACAACCGAGGCAATGGTGCTGCGCGCGGGCCGGAAACAAAGCATCACCTCGGCAGCAGTGGTCCCTGGTGACATCGTCCTGCTGCATTCGGGCGACAAGGTACCCGCAGATCTGCGCCTGCTGCAGACACGTGATCTTCAGGTAGATGAATCAGCTCTGACCGGAGAGTCGGTTCCCAATAGTAAAACGTCGGATCCTCTCGATTACGACACCGGCCTGGCTGACCGGCAGAATATGGCCTACGCTTCGACGCTGGTCACCTACGGTCAGGGCGTCGGCATTGTTGTTGCCATTGGCGACAAAACGGAAGTGGGGCGCATCTCTGAGCTGATCTCCTCGACAGAGGCCTTGAAAACCCCGCTGACCAGAAAGATCGCCCGTTTCAGTCAGATCATGCTTTATGCGATCCTGGCGCTGGCCGGACTTACATTAGTCGTTGGCCTCATACGGGGACAATCCGTCTTCGATATGTTTATGGCAGCAGTGGCCCTGGCAGTGGGCGCTATCCCTGAAGGTCTGCCGGCAGCGCTGACGATTACCCTGGCGATTGGTGTGACGCGGATGGCGCGCCGGCGGGCCATCATTCGCAAGCTTCCTGCCGTGGAGACCCTCGGCAGTACCACCGTTATCTGCTCCGACAAGACCGGGACGCTGACCGAGAACCAGATGACCGTGCAGGAGATATGGGCAGGTGGCTGGCAATACGAGGTCACCGGCGCCGGTTATACGCCCTCGGGCCGAATTCTCCATCAAGGAGCTGCGGTGGATGTTTCCGGGACCCCGGCATTGCTGGAATGTCTGAAAGCAGGCTTATTGTGCAACGACAGCCTGCTGCTGGAGAAAGAAGGCCGCTGGGCGGTACAGGGCGATCCCACCGAAGGTGCATTACTCGTTTCCGCAGTTAAGGCAGGTCTGGGCATTTCCTTGCTGCAGAGGAAAATGCCTCGCCTAGATGCCATCCCTTTCGAATCGGAGTACCAGTACATGGCCACCCTGCATGACACCGGAGTGGACAACCTCGGCATCATTTATGTCAAAGGCGCGGTGGAGACCATTATGGAGAGGTGTGTTACCGCGCTCGATTTGGCAGGACAGCCCGCTCTGCTGGATGCCGAAGGGGTTAACCGCTCCGTGACGGAAATGGCCGCCAAGGGGTTACGGATACTTGCCTTGGCAAAAAGAGAAATAAAGCAAGGGGCAAAGGCACTAAGTCATTCTGACATTGCCTCGGGACTGACCTTTCTCGGGCTCCAGGGAATGGTTGATCCGCCCCGGCCGGAGGCGATTATCGCCGTTCAGCAGTGCCACACCGCCGGCATTCGCGTCAAGATGATCACCGGCGATCACGCCCTGACTGCCTCCTCGATTGCGCTACAGGTCGGCCTGCATAATCCATCCCATGTTGTCACCGGCAAAGCCCTGAGGGAAATCTCCGACAGGGAATTGATTGATCTTGTTGACCGGATATCCGTTTTCGCCCGGGTGACCCCGGAGCAAAAACTTCGTTTGGTTGAAGCTTTGCAGGCCAGGGGTCACGTTGTTGCCATGACCGGCGACGGGGTTAATGACGCACCGGCCCTGAAAAGGGCCGACATCGGTGTGGCCATGGGCATTACCGGAACCGATGTGGCTAAAGAGGCCGCCGATATAGTGCTGACGGATGACAACTTCGGCTCCATCGTAGCCGCCGTGGAGGAAGGGCGGAGCATCTTCGACAATCTCACCAAGTTCATTGTCTGGACATTGCCCACCAACATCGGGGAGGGCCTGGTGATTCTCACGGCGATATTCGCCGGTGTCACGCTGCCGATACTGCCGGTGCAGATCCTCTGGATCAACATGACAACTGCCGTGCTGTTGGGACTCATGCTTGCCTTCGAACCCAAAGAGCCCGGTATTATGTCGCGGCCGCCGCGCGATCCCCAGACGCCCATCCTCACAGAGGTGATCATTTGGCGACTCTTCATCGTGGGGTTGCTGATGCTTGGCGGGGCATTCGGCCTCTTCGCGTGGGAGCGGATGACGGGCGCCACAATTGCGGAGGCCCGCACGGTAGCGGTGAATGTATTTGTGCTGGTGGAACTTTTTTATCTCTTCAATTGTCGTTCCTTGACAGAATCCATGTTTCGGCTGGGATTTTTTTCAAACCCTTTGCTCTTTGTCGGCGTGACGATCATGTTGATCCTGCAGGTGCTGTTCACCTATCTGCCTGCCATGAACATCATGTTTCACAGTACCCCGATCAGTTTTGGCGCTTGGGGAAGAATACTGGCGGTGTCCATGCTGACTTCTTTTGTGGTTGGTAGCGAGAAATGGCTGCGCAGGAGGAGCAGGGAGAGAAGTGCCGTTTCGCGCAAGTAAAAAGGTGAGGTAATTGCGAAACGTTTGGTCATGCCCGAAGGTTTCCCCGACAAAAGCATTCGGGGACAAGCTTGTCGGGCATCCATAATATCAAGCCGCTACAAACTGGATTCCCGCCCAATAACGTCGCGGGGATGACATCAGGGGAGTTTTGCAATTGCCTAAGGTGATTATGCATTTGGACGGAGGAGAAAAAGGATGCTTCTCGGGTTAGGTGGGAGGTGAGAACCGGACTTCTTACGAAGTCGTCAGCATTCATACGTGGGCAATTCGCCGTAGGTAAAGCAGCTTTCCCTTTACCCCTCGCCGTGCTATAAACCGTCCCCTCAAATTCATGGCAAAAGGAACCACCGATGGCACTGACCGATCAGCAACTTTCCCTGATCCTCTGCTACCTGGTCGAGGAGACCGGGCTGAAGACTGACCAGGTTGAGCATACCGTGGAACTGCTCCGCGAAGGAGCGACCGTCCCCTTTATCGCCCGCTACCGCAAGGAGCGCACCGGCGAGCTCGACGAGGTGCAGATCCGCACCCTGGAGGAGCGGCTGGCCTATTTCGGCGAACTCGAGGAGCGCAAGGTCACCGTTCTTAAGTCTATCGCCGAGCAGGGCAAACTGACCACGGAATTAAAGGTACGGATCGAGACCACCCGGAAGAAGACCGAGCTGGAAGACCTCTATCTCCCCTA
>JAXMLI010000191.1:0-4454 GCA_034368785.1 Smithellaceae bacterium
CGCATGGGGGTGGCGTCGGTTTTGAGATCTTCGATCAAAAGGCGATCGGAACAACGGACTTCGAGCAGCAGATGAATTACCGCCGGGCGCTCCAGGGTGAATTGATGCGTACCATCAACAGTCTGGATGAAATAAAATCGAGTCGGGTTCACATCGCGCTACCGAAGGATTCGCTATTTGTGCGACAACAAAAAAAGCCCACTGTTTCGGTAACGCTTCGCTTGAAACCAGGGAAGACTCTCAAGCCCCCGCAAATTGACGGGATCGCGCAGCTGGTGGCCAGCAGCATTGAAGGGATGGCCGCTGATGATGTGATGATCGTGGATAATCGTGGCAACATATTATCGACTAAGTATGGCGATTCCAGACTCGCGAAACTCACAAGCAGCCAGATCGATTATCAGAAAAACATTGAACGGGGGCTGGCCGACAGCGTTCAAACCCTTCTGGAGGCCGTAGTTGGTCATGGGAAGGCAGTTGTGCGCGTCGCAGCCGACATTAACTTCAAGGTCACGGAAAAAACGGAAGAGATTTTCGACGCGGAAAATCCCGTGATAAGGAGCTCACAGAGACAAACCGAGCGGAATGTCACTCCCGTGATGGGCGCGAAATCCCCAACCGCGGGAGGAGACGCCCTGTCTGAAAAGGAAAAGTCAAGCGAGATTCTTAATTACGAAATAAATAAGGTGACGAACAGGACCGTGCTTCCCACCGGTGATATTCAGAAGCTTTCCATCGCGGCCATAATTGATGGAACCTATCAGAAAAATGATAAAGGGGTGGAGGAATACCAGCCCAGGACCAGACAGGAGATTGAAGCCCTTGAGCAGCTCGTGATGAAATCGGCGGGCTTTAGTCAGACGCGGGGAGATCAGGTTGTTGTCACAAATATCGCGTTGCAGAAGCAACCCGCGGAATTAGATCTTCCGGCCGTTCCCGAAACATGGCAAGAGCAATTGCTGGCCTTTACGCCGATGATAAAGTACGCGATGGCCCTTATTGCCGCGATATTTATCGGCCTGTTTCTCGTGCGACCATTAATCAGGGCGGTTGCTGCGAGGCCAGTAAAAGGAGACCAGATCGCGCCCCTGGCCCTCACCGGCCCCCCTCATTTTGCGGGAATCGACTCCCCGATTAGAGAGGCAGTGCGCGCGCATGAAGAGGAAATCAGCGAGATTGAAACGGTAAAAAAACTCGCCGAGAGTGACGCGAAGAAGTTTGCGATATTGCTTAAGTCTTGGATTAAGTAGGGTTTGTTAATGACCGGCGAAGAAAAAACTGCCATTATTCTGCTGACTTTGAAGCCAGATGTGGCAACTGAGGTCTTGAGAAATTTCAGTCAGGTGGACATCATGAGGATAGGAAAGGCTATCGCTCGGATGAAGAAAATATCTACGGATGAGCTTAGAAATATAGCTAAAGACTTCTGTGAAATGGCCGCGGAGGGCGGCGGATTCATCCCTGTCAACAAAGACTCTATGAAGCGGTTGTTTACGGGGGTGATGGACGCAAAGACGGCAAACGACCTTGCGGAGAAAATTTCCAGTGCCAATAGCGACGAAAACCCCGTCCAGGAAAAACTTAGATTCATGGACCCGAGGATGATCATGGATTTTACCAGACAGGAACATCCTCAAACGATTGCCCTTATTCTCGCTCATCTCAAGCCTGAGCAGGCGGCGGAGATATTGGAAGGCTATTCCCAGCCCATGCAGGCCGACATCGCAAGAAGAATGGCTAACCTGAGAAACGTTACGCCGGAAATTATAGAAGAAATGGCCACCACTTTGGAAAGAGAGGTCTTTTCCATCAGTACGGGCGGAAGGGATTTGGGCGGCACGAGGGCCGTGGCGGATATTCTCAACAGTATCAGCAGAAGTGTCCAGCAATCCATCATGTCCATCTTTGAAGAATCCGAGCCTGGCCTCGCGGCTGAGGTCAGGGACTTCATGTTCAATTTTGAAGATGTCTTGAAGCTTGACGACAAATCGCTTCAGGAGATCATTAAGGAGACGAATTCAGCAGACATGGCCAAGGCCCTGAAAATGGTGGATGAGGCGCAGAGGGAAAGGATTTTCCGGAACATGTCGAAAAGGGCGGCAGAGATAATTAAAGAGGAAATACAGCTCCTGCCGCCGACGCGCCTTTCCGATATTGAAAATTGTCAGAAGACGATAACCGACACGGCAAGAAGGTTAGAGGAATCGGGCGTGATAGTGATTCAGCGTACGGGTGACGTGAAAGATGCCTTTGTCTAAACGGATAATTAAATCGGAAGAGTTACAATGCAATATTGACACGGATGCGATCGTATCCGTTCTTCTGCAGTACCGCCCATCTTATGGTGCGGGGCAGGCTTCCTATGAGGGCAATGAACCAGATAATATTTCCGAACAGAAACAACAGGAACTCGCCTATGAGGCCAAGATTGAGGCCATCAGGCGTAAATCTTACGAAGAGGGGTACAACAACCGGACCGCGGTTTATACGAAGGAGGTCTCAGGCTATATCGGAAGAATTATCTCCATAATCGATGAGCTCTCCAGACTGAAATCAGTGGTCATAAAAGAATCGGAAGAAGAGATCCTCAGGCTTGCCTTGGCTATTGCCAAGTCGATACTGCGACAGGAGACGAAAATTAACCGGGAATACCTCGTCCCGATCCTCAAAGAAATAATACTGGACATCGATAAAAATGATGGTCTGAAGATCAGGCTTAATCCTGAAGATCTACGCTATATAACCGAAGTCAAAAAAGACTTTGTGCAGGAGATAGAGGGGCTGAGAAATTTTGTGCTGGAAGAGGACACGTCGATAAAATTGGGGGGAGTGATTATTGAGACCAACGGGGGTGAAATAGACGCACGCCTGGAGAAGCAGATTATCGAACTTGAGAAGGATCTCCTTGCTGTCCTGGGTAAATGAGTTGCCTCATGAAAATCGACTTTGCTAAATACCATCGCTTCCTTGCAGCGGCTAATCCGGTTAGAATGAATGGCACGGTAAGCGAGATTATCGGACTGGTCGTTGCCGGGAACGGACCCCTCTCTTCGATAGGCGATATTTGCAGCATATATCCGACTGGTTCTCGAGATCCCCTGGCCGCTGAAGTGGTCGGTTTCAAAAATGGTCAGGTTCTTATGATGCCCCTGGAATCCATTCAAGGTCTCGGCCCGGGCTGTAAGATCCAGGCCATAGGCAAAAAAGCATCCGTGAAAGTGGGCCGAGGTATGCTTGGCCGGGTAATAGATGGTTTGGGAAAACCGCTGGATAACCTGGGGCCGATACCATTTGAAGAAACCTACCCTCTTTATGCCGAGCCCATAAATCCCCTGGCAAGACAGCGCATTTCCGAACCGATCGACTTAGGCATCCGCGCCATTAACGGTCTCTTGAGCTGCGGCAGGGGACAGAGGATGGGCATATTTTCCGGCTCTGGGGTCGGTAAAAGCGTTCTTTTGGGCATGATTGCCCGAAACTCGGAGGCAGACGTAAATGTGATCGGTTTGATCGGCGAGAGAGGACGAGAGGTACGCGAGTTCCTTGAAAAAAATCTTGGTCCAGAGGGGATGAAGAGATCCGTCGTAGTTGTTGCCGCTTCCGATAAACATCCTCTGATAAGAATGCGCGCCGCTTATGTGGCAACGGCGGTTTCCGAGTACTTTCGCGACCAGGGCAAGAACGTCCTTCTGATGGTGGATTCCTTGACGAGATTTGCCATGGCACAGAGAGAAATTGGCCTTTCCGTGGGAGAACCGCCGACTACCAAGGGTTATACGCCCTCCGTTTTCAGCGTCCTTCCCCGACTTCTTGAACGAGCGGGGAGCCTGGAGGGCAAGGGGAGTGTAACGGGTCTATATTCCGTGCTTGTCGAAGGCGATGATTTTAACGAACCCGTATCCGATGCCGCAAGGTCAATCCTGGATGGTCATATTACCCTGAGCAGGGAACTGGCCAACAAAAATCACTACCCATCCATTGATATTCTTCAAAGCAACAGCCGGGTCATGATCGATATAGTGGATGAAGAACACAAGAACAGGGCCAATGAGCTGGTAAACATATTGGCAACCTATCAGAAGGCCGAGGATATGATTAATATCGGGGCATATGTCGCGGGCAGCAGTCAGGAAATCGATCGGGCAATCGCTCTGATTGATCCAGTCAATTCCTATCTCCGGCAGGACATAGGAGAAAAAATAGGGTTCAGACAGGCCAGGAGTAAGCTGATAGATATCCTACAAGTAGATAGACTGTAGGCTTTAAGCCTTCAGCCTTCACCCTAAGCACCTGAGTAGTTACCAAATATATTTGGCACTTCCATATGTTCAGGTTCAATTTACAGGCAGTCTTAGATTATCGCGAAGCAAAGGCGAAGGCGCTCCTGCTCGCCTTCGCCGAAAAAAAGCGCCTTTTGGATCAGGAGAGAGCCATCCATACTGAACTGACGAGTA
>JAXMLI010000192.1:0-6093 GCA_034368785.1 Smithellaceae bacterium
TCCGTCGCGTCCGCAGCAGATAGTGCAATATCCAAAGCCTTTCGGCCACGACGGAGCGTGGCCCTCCAAAATTCAAAGGCAAGTTACTTGCCGATGTGGGGCCGCCGGGCGGCGTGGGTCGCTTTTTACGAAGTCGTCAAAGATGAAACAGATGGAGAATGGCATATGAGATATCCGGCCCGAGTTTTTCTTTTCGCCCTGATCCTCGCGCTGGGCGTGACGGGGTGCGCGGGAAACAAGAGAAAAGACGCGGTTAGCACTGACAAGGGATTTAAGGTATTTCAATCCGATGATTACAAGGCGGCCCTGCGGGAAATAACCCCTCTCGCGGATCAGGGCGAGCCTGAATCCCTGTTTCGCCTTGGCTCTTTGTATCACGAGGGAAACGGGGCGCCCCAGAACCATGCCGAGGCAGTCCGGCTCTTTAAGGAGGCCGCCGGCCGGGGGCATCTGTTTTCCCAGTTAAATCTGGGTATAATCTACGCCGAAGGGCGTCCCGGTGTCGCGAATGATCCTGTCCAATCCTGGATGTGGTTTGCCTTCGCGGCCGCGCAGGGATATCCGGAAGCCAGGGAATTCCGGGACGATCTGGCCCTGAAGATGACCAATGCCCAACTGGTGGAGGCTCAGAGGCTGGTGAGGGAATTCAAACCGGAAACCACCCTCAGCGCGGCCTTTCGGGAACTCCTTGGCCTGGCGGAAAGGGGCAACCCGGACGCCCAGCTGAAAACAGGCGTGGCTTACTATTATGGCCGGGGGGTAGCCAGGGACCATGCGGCGGCGCTGAAGTGGTTCAAGGCAGCGGCGCTTCAGGGAAACCAGTATGCCCAGGCGAATGTGGGCTATATGTACCAGATGGGCCAGGGATCGTCCCAGGACTATCCGGAAGCGGCCAAGTGGTTTGAGCAGGCCGCGAGGCAGGGTAATAGTTTTGCCCAGTACAATTTAGGCCTGTTGTACGAGAAGGGACAGGGTGTGCTTCAGGATGAGGTACAGGCCCTGAAATGGTTCAATCTGGCTTCATCCCGGGGTGATGAACAGGCCAGGAGCGCGCGGAACCGTTTGACCATGTGGATGCAACCGGAGCGCGTTGCCGAGGCCCATCGCCAGGCGCGGGAATTTACGCCGCAAGCCAAATAGGATGCCTTCGGAAAAAATCAATAAAACGTTAATAACGCGGGAGATTATTCGCGAAGTCGTCAATGTTCCCATGTCTGTGAAATGGCAGGGTATTCGCCGGCCATTTCTAAACTGGCGTGACAGCTGGCCTTTTCTTTCTTGACACGCTGGGGGGGCTGTGTTAGCTTCCCCGACAATTTTGCTGGCCCCGGGGTCAGTCCTAACCAATACACAAGCGATTATGACAGAACCGGAAATGTTGGACCGGGACGCCTTTCTGGCCCGGGTTGAGGTGTGCCTGGAGAGAGATGATTTCCAGGTAGTGCTGGAGCTGGCAGCGAGCCGATTCGCCCTCTATCCCGGCGATATTGATGCCACGATTGTCAGCTGTCAGGCCTGGATCAGGATGGGCCGCCTGGCGGAGGCGATGGAGGCCCTTTCCGAGGTAGAGGATAAGATCGCCCGACTGGGCAGAATTTATATCTCGTTAGGAGATATTTGTCGCGCTTCGGGGTTGCTCGAGGAATCCCTTCGTTACTATCGGAGGTTTATCGCGATCCATCCCCATTCCCCCCTGGCCGGCCAGGCAAGAGAAACGATATCATCCCTGGAAGGGGGATTAAGGCCGGCCGCGGCCGAAGAAGAGAAGGAAGAAGGGCTGGCCTCTGATTTTTACACCTTGACCATGGCTGACCTCTATATGAAACAGGGCCATTTCGATATGGCCCAGCAGGTGTTGGAGGCGATCGCGACCAGGGAAGAACTCCGGGAGGCTGCCATGGAGAGACTCAATGAGATACGGGAAATCCAGAGAGCGAAGATTATCGGGGCCGTAGCCGAGAAAAAGCGCCTGGAGGTATTGTCCGAACTTCAGCGGTGGCTGGATAATACAAAGAGAATGAAGAGCCATGTCATATAGGCCGGTCCCTTGCGCGAGCAGGATGGACAGGGTAATCGCCCTGTCATCCGAAATGGACGTGGAGGGAATCCTCTTCTTAGATCTAAAGAATATCAGATATCTGGTCGGTTTTACCGGGAGCGACGGTGTACTCCTGGTTACCCCCGCGGGAGCGCATCTGCTGGTGGACGGACGTTACGTGACCCAGGCGAAAACCGAGGTTTCCTCTGCCCGGGTGCTTCAGTATCAGGATAAAACGGAAGGGATTACGGCCCTTTTGGCGGAGGGTGATTATGGGCGCATTGCCTTTGAATCTGCCGCGGTTAGCCATGACCTTTATCTGAAACTTCAGGAAAGAAACAGCGCGGTAGATTTTAACGCCCTCCGGCTGGAAGATTTGGCCGGCCTGAGGGCCGTAAAAGACATGACGGAGATCTGCCGGATCAGAGAGGCGGCCGTGCTGGCAACGAGGGCTTTTCAAGCTACCCTGGCCATCATCAGACCAGGGCTGACTGAGAGGGATATTGCCCTTGAACTGGATTTCCAGATGCGGAGAAATGGCGCCGAAGAGCCGGCCTTCAACACCATCGCCGCCTCCGGCCCCAATTCAGCCATGCCCCATGCCAGACCCGGGGGAAGGGTGATTGAAAAAGATGACGTCCTGATTATCGACTGGGGCGCTGTCTATGAGGGCTATCGATCCGATGAAACCTGTACCCTGGTAGTGGGAAATGCCTCCGAGGATTTCATCCGCGCCTATTGCCTAGTCAAAGAGGCCCATGACAGGGCCATCGCGTCCATAAGGGCCGGTGTTTCCACGGCGGAGGTAGACCGGGCGGCCAGAGAGTGGATAGAACAGGGTGGCATGGGGGATTCATTTTCTCATGGCACAGGTCACGGGGTTGGACTGGACATTCATGAAAGTCCCCGCCTGGCGGCGAACACGAACGGCATTCTGGAGGCCGGGATGGTGGTAACGGTGGAGCCGGGCGTTTATCTGCCTGGCTGCTGGGGGATAAGAATTGAAGATCTGGTTGTGGTGACGGCTGACGGGTGTGAATTACTGTCAGGGATAAAAAAAGAATTGATCGAATTAAACTAAGACGAACTCGCGAAAAGTCGCAAAAGCCTTGAATTTAGGACGGCTTCGTAAAAAGGCCGCAGACAAGGCGCGCAAATCACGAGGAATGAGGCGTCGGGGGAGGGGGCTTGTTCCGGAAGCCCGAAGGGATCGGAACGTGTCCCCGGAACACGCCGCAGTGACGAGGGATGCAGCGCAACGCAGCATCCGGCCTTTTTACGAAGTCGTAAACTAAGGGGTATGGTAAACGCCGATATGAAGGTATTTCCGGAAGATCTGCTCTACAGTCGTGAGCACAAGTGGGTACGGGTGGATGGTGATGTCGCCACGATAGGGATCACCGATTACGCCCAGGAGAAACTGGGAGAAATATTGTCTGTCGAACTCCCGGAGACAGATAGATACGTGGAGAGAGATGAACTATTCGGTTCCATTGAATCGACAAAAAACGTGGTGGAACTAATTTCGCCCATAAGCGGCGAGGTCATCGCGGTCAATGAGGATATCGCCGATGATGCTTCCATCCTCAACAGCGATCCCCACGATACAGGCTGGATGATAGTGGTGGAAATGTCCGATATGGAAGAGCTTGATGACCTTCTGGACGCCCAGGGGTATCTCGATTACATTGCGCAGGAATCAGACGCGGTTTAGGGATTCAGGGATTTCGGGTTGCGGATTAAAACCCCGCCCCGGTTCCCTAATCGGTAAAATTGAGATGTAGGGGCAGGTTTGAAACCTGCCCCTACGATATAAGCGGTGACGGCGGGAAGGAATAGTACGCAAGCGATGGAGCTGAAAAATATCATCCGTCCGGAAATAATCAGCCAGCGGGCCTACCAGGCGGGAGACGTGGCCTGCCGGGTAAAACTGGACGCCAATGAAAATCCCTTTCCAATGCCGCCGGAATTAAGGCGGAAGTTTATCCGGTGCCTCGGGAAGATCAGCCTCCATCGCTACCCGGCCGCCGGGTCTCCCGCCCTGATCAGGCGGCTGGCGGCCAGTCTTGGCGTCGAATCTGACATGATTCTGGTCGGCAATGGTTCAGATGAACTGATTCAAGTCCTTTGCACGGCCACCGGTCGCCCCGGGGCGACGGTGCTGTTCCCGGTGCCGACCTTTGCCATGTACCGGATCTCGGCGGTAAACAACGGGCTTAACCCCCGTGAGGTGCCGCTGGATGAGGCCTTTGGCCTGGACCTCGACGCCATGCTGCGGCAGATTCGTCAGCGGGCGCCGGCCCTGACCTTCCTCTCCTATCCCAACAACCCCACGGGAAACTGTTTTCAAAGGGAGAGCATCGAACAAATAATCAAGGAATCGCCTGGTATCGTGGTAGTTGACGAGGCCTATTATCATTTTTCCGGCCAGACCTTTATACCCGATCTTGCCCGCTATGAAAATCTGGTGATTTTGAGGAGCCTCTCCAAGGTAGGACTAGCGGCGATGCGAATTGGTCTTTTGGTTGGCCATCCTTCTTTGGTCAATGAATTGAACAAGGTGCGGCTCCCTTACAATCTCAACGCCTTTTCCCAGGCGGCGGCGGAATTCTTTGTTGATCACGAGCCGGATTTTATAAAACAGACCCGGGAGATTACGCGTCTCCGGGAAGAGCTGGTCCGGGAACTGGCCACGATCAGTCAGATACGGACATATCCCACGGACGCGAATTTTATTTTTTTTCGTTGCACAATTGACGCAAATCGTATATACGGCGATCTACTCCACCGGGGTGTCATGGTAAGGAACTTTCATACGCCGGGCATTCTCTGTAATTGCCTGCGGGTTACTGTTGGCAGCCGGGAGGAGAACCTGCTTTTTGTAGACGCCCTGAAGGGTGCAATAGTTGGGAGCGTGATCTAATATTTTGAGAAAACTGGCAAGGGTGGCTAACGGCGGACGCCTGTCGTCTCGACGTGCTGCCCTTTTTTTGTGCGCGGTACATATTAGTGGAAGGGGGGGAGAAAATTGGAAGTAAAGGTATTCGACAACGATATCGAGAAGGCGCTGAAGATCCTTAAAAATAAACTCTCTAAGAGCGGCCTTTTCAAGGAACTGAAGCTAAGGCGCGCTTACGAAAAACCTTCGGTTAAAAAGAAGAGGAAGGCCATTGAAGCACGCCGACGGCTGGCAAAGGTTCAAAGAAGGCGAACATCCTGACGCCATTCGGCAGGCCTAAGGCAACTCGGTCCGACAGGAAATCTTAAGGTGGGCTTGTGCGTAACCACCCGCAAGGGAGAGAGGTCATGAAAGAGAAACAGTTCGTTCTCGATGCCTTATCCATCGAGGAGTCCTGGCGCATTTTCCGCATCATGGCGGAATTCGTGGAAAGCATCGAATCTCTTTCGGAGATCGGAAACGCCGTGACGATCTTCGGGTCCGCCCGGACCTCCCCCGAGGATCCCTACTACCAGAAGACGGAATATCTGGCCGGTAAGCTGGCAGGGAAGGGATTCAGTGTGATCACCGGCGGCGGAGGCGGGATCATGGAGGCGGGCAACAAGGGCGCCGCCGAGGCCGGCGGGCTGTCCGTGGGGATGAACATTAAACTTCCCTTCGAGCAGAAGCCCAATATCTTTGCCAATGTGGCCATAGATTATAAATACTTCTTTATCCGCAAGGTCATGTTTGTAAAATCAGCGGTGGCTTATGTCATCATGCCCGGCGGGTTTGGAACGCTAGACGAACTATTCGAGGCCTTGACCCTGATCCAGACGAAGAAGATCAGGCGCTTTCCGGTGATCCTCATGGGAAGTGAATTTTGGCAGGGACTCCTGGACTGGATGAAAACCACCATGCTTACCGCGGGGAAAATATCAAGAGACGACCTGGATATTTTCACCGTTATCGATGATCCCGATGAAGCGGTTCGTTATATCCAAAGACACGTGATTGTTTGACGGGTCCTTTGGCAAGCAGGATGAAGGGCAAGAGGGAACCCCCTTTTGCCCTTTGCTGTTTCGGAGGAAAGCCTTTATTCCATGGGATATCCGGT
>JAXMLI010000193.1:0-2548 GCA_034368785.1 Smithellaceae bacterium
TCCGTCGCGTCCGCAGCAGATAGTGCAATATCCAAAGCCTTTCGGCCACGACGGAGCGTGGCCCTCCAAAATTCAAAGGCAAGTTACTTGCCGATGTGGGGCCGCCGGGCGGCGTGGGTCGCTTTTTACGAAGTCGTCAAACCTCATCACATCAGACCGGGGATATTCAAACCCCCGGTAAGCTGTGACATGGCGCCGGCGGTCATCTCCTGGACCTTGCGGATCCCCTCGTTTACCGCAGCGGCAACCAGATCTTGCAGCATTTCCACATCTTCCGGGTTGACCACCTCTTTTTCGATCTTAAGGGAGACCACCTCGTATTTACCGTTCAGCACGACCGAAACCATCCCGCCTCCGGCAGAGGCCTCCACGGTCCTCGCCTCCAGTTCCGCCTGAAGACCTGCCATCCGCTCCTGCAATTTCTTCGCCTGCTTCACCATATCGCCAAAATTATTCGCCAATGAACTTACCTCCTCCTGTCATGATTGACGACTTCGTAAAAAGTCGGAATGTTGCGTACTTTTTGTGGCACGGCCATCTTGGCCGTGATCCACGGGCGGGACGCCCGTGCTCCCAGGTCAGCATCCGGACTTTTTACGCGTTCGTCATGAGTTGTTTCCCCGGGGAATGACCTCCCGAACCTCCGCACCACTGAATGTATCCATGATCTTAAGCAGCGCCGGGTGGTTCAGGGCATCCCGTCGGAGACCGTTTATCCTCTGGGCCGCGGATGATCCGTTGGGACCTCCCGCCGAGTTTTCCCGCGGCTCCGGTTCGAGCAGCTCCACCATTACCTTCTCCAGCGCGGGGAAGTACCTACGGGCAATCTCCGTGAGGGCTTGCAGCTGGTCTGCGGCCGTAACATCATCTATAAACAGGTAATTCCTGGGGAAACCGATCCGCATGATCCCCTGCTCAAAATCCAGGAATCTCCCGGGGGCAATCTTGGAGTAGAGGATCGGGTGGCTCTTTTTAATAAAGGATTTGCATCCCTCCCAGGGATCCCCCGTTTCACCGTGATCCGCATTTATGGCATCATTTGCCCTTTCCGCCACCCCGTTGTACTCGGCCTTTTCTCCCGCTCCGATGGCCGCGGACGGCAGGGCGAGGATTGATCCCGGCTGAGCGGCCAGCCGCTTTTCCAGGGATTCCAGGCGCTCCATGATCGCCAGGATGGGTACCGCGGGGGGAAGCAGGGCCATTCTGAGCAGGATTACCTCGAGGCTGATCTTGGCGTCATAGCTTCTTTTAACCTTTTCTTCCTCCGCCATGAGGATATTGAGGAGCCGCTGGAGATCATCCTGAGAAACACGCGCTACCTGGGCAGTGATGAGCTGCAGGTCCTCAGCGGAGAGGAGGACCTGTCCGGCCTCAGGGCCAAGGATCTTTACCAGGAGACAATTTCTGAAGTGCCCAAGCAGCATCCCGTAGAAGTGTTTCATGTCCAGCCCGGCATAGTAACCCTCTTCGAGGACGGCAAGACACCTGCCCGCGTCCCTGGCAAAGACCGCCTCGGAAATGAGAAAGAGAAACCTCCTGTCTGCAAGGCCGAGGAGTTCCTCTATCTTTTCATCGTCGATATTGGTCCCGGCAAAGGAAATGGCCTGATCAAACATACCCTGGGCATCCCGAAGGCTTCCATCGGCCGCCTCGGCCAGCCAGGCCAGCGCCCGATCACTGATCTCTATTCCCTCCGCGCGGGCAACCGCGCGGAGACTGGTTACAAGCTGTCGCAGGGAAATGCGGCGGAGATCGAAACATTGACAACGGGAGAGGATCGTGGCCGGAACCTTGTGAGTCTCTGTGGTGGCAAAGATAAAAATGGCATGGCCCGGGGGTTCTTCCAGGGTCTTGAGGAGGGCGTTGAAGGCCTCCCGGGTGAGCATGTGGACTTCATCAATGATGTATATCTTGTAGGGCGAGGCGGCAGGGGAAAAATTCACGTTCTCCCTGAGTTCCCTTATCTCATCTATCCCCCGGTTGGAGGCGCCGTCAATCTCCCGCACATCGAGGGCCACCCCACTGGCGATATCCAGGCAGCTGGAGCAGCTATTGCACGGCTGGGGCGTGGGACCCTTTTCACAATTAAGGGCCTTGGCCATGATCCGGGCAATGGAGGTCTTGCCCACCCCCCGGGGACCGCTGAGAACCAGGGCGTGAGGAATGCGATTATTGATAATGGAGTTCTTCAGGGTCCTGGTGACATGTTCCTGACCCAGGACATCCTCAAACACCTGGGGACGGCATTTACGGGCCAGAACCTGATATTCGGTATTTTCTGCCATAAAACTAGGAACACCTGACTGTTATGATCACGATTGCCGGATAAAATGATAGCCAGGTTTATCCGCGGCACACAACGGTTATTGCTGCCGCTGCTTCCTTCCGGACCTGACGGGGTTCACAATCCGTTGTTGCACGGGACCCGGCTATCGTGACGGTTCATATCCTAAAGGAAAATAATTAGCAATGACTACTTCGTAAAAACCCTGATGCTGCGCCAGCAGGGACAGGTTGGAAACCTGCCCCTGTACCCTCGTCATTGCAC
>JAXMLI010000194.1:0-13115 GCA_034368785.1 Smithellaceae bacterium
GCTCCCAGGTCAGCATCCGGACTGTCATGCGAAAGCCGGGAACCAGTTAACTGAAAAAACTGGATTCCGGATCGAGCCCAGAATGACGAAAGGGAGGTTTTCGGACTTTTTACCCGGTTCATCGCCCCTGACGGCTTTTCCCCCTCGCGCAGGCATCAGCGGCGGCAATGCGCCCGAAAACGATTGCGGCTCCCAGTTGGGAGCCGACGATGTAATCCTCATAGAAAAGTCCTCCGGCGGCGTTTCCCGCGGCATAGAGCCCCGGGATTATCATATCCTCATTGTTTATCACCTGGGCCCGGACATTGATCAGGGGACCGCCGAAAGTCGCCGTCATCCCTCCCCGGAAGGGAATCGCATAGAATTTGGGGGTTCCAACGGGGTGGGGAAATTCCAGGGTATTGGGGGGAACCAGATCTCCCGCCATTTTGAGCCGCACGGCCTCATTATACTCACTCACCGTTTTGACCAGCCCCTCGACCCCGATCCCGGCCTTCCGGGCCAGTTCCGCGACATTTTCCCCCTCGTAAATGTGGGCGCCCGCCCGCCGGTATCTTTCAAAACGGTCATTAACGAGCGGGTTCCTCCGCGCTTCTTCATCGAGTACAATAAAGGCGCGGTTATCAGCGCCTTTCCGGGCGGTCTCCTTGCCGATCCGGACATACGTCCAGCCCTCATCGACATAGCGCTCCCCCGCCGGGGTGACGCAAATACCATAGTTCACCGCGCTGGAGGGGTTTGCCTTGGTCGGGCCGTGGATCGGCCCCCCGTGAAACTGGTCCATATTGACCAGCCTGGCGCCATATGCCTTGCCCAGGGTGATATTCTCCCCGGTGTTCACCTGCGACCCCCGGCAGGGCATCCGGGCAGCCCAATCCCCGATATATTCTCCCACCATTTCCCGATTGGCATGAAATCCCCCGGTGGCCAGAACTACCCCCCCCCTGGCCTGGAATTCCCGGACATCCGCCTCCAGTTGGACACGCACACCAGAAATCCCGTCCCGCAAGTTCCCGACCAGTTCCAGTATTTTTACCTTGCCGACGAGGAGAATTTTTCGTTTGATCGTCGCCGCGAGCAGATCCTGGAAGAGCTGAACCCCTCCGGGGCGCAAAGGACCGCCGACCTCATGCACCCGACATCCGGCCGGCGGCAAGCGCTCCCGGATCGGGGCCCACTGCACCCCCACGGCATGGGAGAGCCAGTGGATTGCCTTCCCTGAATTCGCGGCATAGACCCGGGTCAGGTCCGGATCTCCCCGTTGTCGGGAGGCCGCCCGCAAATCCTGGTAAAAAGATTCAACATCCTCTTCTATCCCCTGGGCCTCCTGAAGGTGTGTTCGGGCCGCACAAATGGCCCCGCCGGCAAAGAGGATATTGCCCGCCGGGCGCGCCCTCTTTTCGAGGATAAGGACACGTCCCCCCAAGTCCGATGCTTCAATGGCGCAGGCCAGACCCGCGCAGCCAGCCCCGAGAATGATCAGGTCATATTCATCCTGCAGGGCTTGATGTTTGGGCATCAAAAAATCCATCGGGGCTTCACGAATTAAAAAATCCCCCGGGTGTCACGCTCCGCACATTCAAGAGCAGAGGCGTCAACCTCCAGGTTGAGCCCCGAGAGTTCTCTGGGCGAAAGCCGTGGCAGATTCTGGACCAGCTCAATAAATAGCCGGCATTGCCGAGCAGAAATGATTCCTTCGCTTAACCTTTCCAGTTTAGCGACATAATCGGGCCGGGAAAAAGGGGTCGCTCCCAGGGGGTGCGCGTTGGGGAAAAGGATCTGCTCCACGAGCTTCTCACCGTTTTCAAAAAGAATTTCTACCCGACCTCCGTGGGCCTTATGCCCGGGAACCGGTTCATCATAGAGACGATTCCATTCCGGGTCCTCCCGCGTTTTGATCTTATGCCAGAGTCTGACCGTATCCGGGCGTCCCACCCGCGCCGGCAGGTAGCTCTTCACATGATGCCATTCCCCATCCTGCAGGGCCACGGCAAAGGCAAACATGATGCTGTGGTCCAGGGTCTCGCGGCTGGCGGCAGGGTCCATTTTCTGTGGATCGTTTGCTCCCGTGCCCGTTACCCGGTGACTATGGTGTTTCGTATGGATCGTCACACTTGCTATCCGCTCCACGTCCGGCCTCCTGTCTCTCACCAGAAAGGCCAGATCGACAATCGCCTGGCAATGGTAGGCCACGGAATGCTCCTTCGTATAGGTTTCCAGAATCGCCCGCTTGGGTTCGCCGGGAGACGGCATGGGAACCTGATAAATAGCATTCTTTCCCGCCAGCAACCAGGCGATTACGCTGTCGTCTCCTTCGTAGATGGGAGAGGGGCTTCCCTCCCCCCGCATGGCTCGATCCACCGCCTCCACGGCAATCTTCCCGGCATGGGCCGGGGCATAGGCCTTCCAACTGGAAATCGCGCCCTTCCGGGACTGCCTGGTGGAAAAGCAAAGGTGTACCGCCTGCTGAACGGCCTGATAAATCACCTCCGGGGGAAGGGCCAACAGGGACCCTATCCCGGCCGCCACCGCCGGTCCAAGGTGGGCGACATGATCAATCCCGTGGCTGTGCAGGTCGATAGCCTTGACAAGATTCACCTGAATCTCGTAGGCCGTCGCCACGGCACGGATAAGGTCAGCCCCGGAACGGCCGCATTGCTGGGCGACGGCCATCAGGGGGGGGATATTGTCGCCGGGATGACTGTAATCGGCCGCCATCAGGGTGTCATGGAAATCAAGCTCCCGGACGGCTACGCTATTGGCCCATCCCGCCCATTCCGCCTCGAAGAGTGAACCGGAGGGCAGCCCGAAAACCGTTGCGCCGTTGAGCCGCGGATGGGCCAACGCCTGGGCCCGGGCATTGGCTACCGGACGTCTGTTGATGGCCGCGATGGCCACGGCGGCATTGTCAATGATCCGGTTGATCACCATTTCGACAACGTCCTGATCAACCACTGCCGCGTCAGCGGCAACTTCGGCAATTTTCCAGGCCAACTGATCTGTCCTGTCCGGCGTGGCCTTGGATGGATAGACCTTGACCTCATGAAGTTCCATTACCAACGCTCCTTCCATCTGAACCTGCTCCCGGGAATAACTTCTCTCAAAGAGCAGGTCGGCATCTTAATGAATTTCGTAACCACTCAGGTTGCTTAGACCGCAGGCTGAGGTAACAGAACAGGTCAGGCGTCCCGCCTGACCGGCCAAGCAAATGGCGTTCCTGCTATCTACCTGAGTAGTTACGGAATTTCAATATCCATCAGCGGTGCATACTGCTGACCACCATGCCCGTCGCTGTCCAGCAAATCGCCCTGAAACCGGGGCCGCGGGATGGAGGCCTTGAAGGCCAGCGCCGCCGGGACGACAAAATACTTCACGTCTTCCAGCGGGACTTGATATAAGTCTGCAATGAGCTGCCGGGACAGGGCCTTGCTGTCCTGCACACGCTGGAAGCTCTCCTGGTCGTCAAACATGATATCGAAGGTCAGCTCGAATGGTCCGGCATTTTTACTACGAATAAGACGAGCTATTTCAGCGAGTTTTGCCATTTTCTGCTCCTCAACCGACGTTCAGGTGTTCAATAGGGAACATTTCATAGGGATCGTCCGGCTCCAGCACGTGGTTGACGCAGAACCGGTAGACCGCCCCTCGCTCCAGATAGGCGGGGCTGTATATGCACGCCACGCCCGTGATCAAGCCGCCCCATTCCGGGATGGGCAGATGAAGGGCCTGGTGTCTGGCCATGGAGACGACGGCGGTCGCGATCTCCTGCGTGGCCGCCGTCGCCTCCATGACCAGGCACACCTCATGGGAGCGGATCTCTTTAACTGGCTCGAGGGGTCCCATCGTGCCGTCCTTACCGTAGATGCGGACGTTAAAGAGATAATCGCCGGCCTTATCGCCGGAGTAGACCTCGGCTACCCGTACCTTGACCCTCTCCCGGAGGCGTTCCACCCAGGAATCGAGCTGCCGGATGATGTAGGGGTCGCGGATCGAGCCGATAACAATGCTCTGGAAACCGACCTGCTCGGCGCCCTCCAGCTTGACCGTGTACTTCCGGGCCGGCTCGAAGCGGCTTCCGCGCACACGCACCCGGCGATTGTCCAAGGCCTCGTACCGGGCTTCCGTCAGGTCGATCGTCCCGCTCGATTCAATCAGCCGATAAGGGTCGGAGTTCTCATAGAGACTATGGGCCGCGATGCTCTGCGGGGAACAGCGCAGTTCCGGGTTGGGCGTTTCCAGATCGAAATGATCCTCCCGGAGGGTGGCGAACATGCAATCGGGGGACTTCCGCTCCACCACAGCCGCGGCGCCGCATTCCAGGACCTTGGCGGCGTGCCAGGCGATCCCCGCCGGGATGCCCATCCTGATGGGGATCCCGGCGAAGATGGCACAGTCGCTCGCACGACCGGCGACGATCACCTCGGCGCCCAGGTCGCGGGCGCGCAAAAACGGTTCCTCCCCCATCATTCCCACAATGCGCACGGCGCGATCGATCACTGCCTCATCGAAGTCGGGCGCGGGTTTGAGCGGCTTGATTCTCCCCTCCCGGAGGCGCCTTTTAAGATAGTCCTTCTCCTGCTCGGCGTGGATCAGGGCCATCGGGAAGGAAAGGTTCTCCTCGGCGGCGATCTCGAGAATGATCTCCTTGACCGCCGCAAGATGCGGCTCTCCTCCCGCCGTGCCGGCAGATCCCAGGAGCAAAGGGATCTTCGCCTGGCGCGCCGCCTTCAGCATCAGGCGAAGATCGCGCTTGACCGCTTGACGGGGGAAGGCCGGTTTGCCATTGCCCAGCGGCGCCGGACCGGGATCCGTCGAGCCGCAATCGCACCCGATAAAATGGGGTTTCTTTTCCAAGCTCGCCGCGAGCGAACTTTCCTTGAATCCGGAGCCGCAAACACCGGTTGCCGAAAGGACGCGAACCTCCAAAACCTGCTCACTCATGCCAGACCTCGCCAGTAAGGTTATGAACCAGAAAATACGCCGAAAAAATCCAGTCGGACGCTCCTCACGCCCTCCTCCGCTGTTTAAGGAACCGAATCACCGGCACGGAAAGCACCAGGAGTACCAACACCAAAAAAGCTGCGGAGAAGGGACGGGTGACCAGGATGCTCAAGCTTCCATGGGAGATGGTAAGGGATTGGTAGAGCGCCCTTTCCACCATGGGACCCAGAATCAATGCCAGAACGATCGGTGCGGGAGGAAAATCCAGTTTCTTGACGCAATAACCGATCACCCCGAAGATAAACATCAAGAGGACATGGAACATGCTGTTTTCCAGACTGTAGACCCCCGTGATACAGATGATGAGAATGAAGGGATAGAGGATGGAGTAGGGAACCCGGAGCAGGGAGGCAAAGAGGGGTACGAGGGGGAGATTCATAATCAGCAGCATGACGTTGCCTACATACATACTGGCAATAATCCCCCAGATGAAATCCGGATGCTGCACAAAGAGCAATGGCCCTGGCCGAAGCCCCCACATCATCATGGCCCCCATCATCACCGCCGTGGTGCCGGAGCCGGGAATGCCCAGCGTAAAGAGAGGGACCAGGGCCCCGCCGGCGGCCGCATTGTTGGCCGCCTCCGGTCCCGCTACCCCTTCAATCGCCCCCTTGCCGAATTTTTCCGGGTTTTTGGATATCATCTTCTCCGTGGCATAGGAGAGAAACGAGGCAATGGTAGCGCCGGTGCCCGGGAGAACACCGATAAAGAACCCGAGGACGGAGCCCCTGACCATCGCCCCCGCGGATTCCTTCCAGTCCTTCAGCGTAGGGATAAGTCCGGAAAGTTTTGTTTTTAAGATACTTATTTTCATCCTTTCTTCCGCGCTCACCAACACCTCGCCCACCCCGAACAACCCCATGACAACTACAATAAAACTTATGCCATCGATGAGTTCCAAATGATCCATGGTAAATCGGTTTACACCGCCCACCGGGTCCACCCCGACCATGCCAATAAGAAGACCCAGGATGATGCTGATCATGGATTTTACAATCGAGCGCCCGCCCAGAAATACGATGGTCGCGAGACCCAACAACATCAGCGAGAAATATTCCGGGGGACCAAACTTCAGCGCAATCTTGGCCAGGGGAGGCGCCATCAGCATAAGTCCGAGGACGCTCAACGTGCCGGCAATAAAGGAGGCGATTGCCGAGATGCCAAGCGCCACGCCCGCGCGCCCCTGTCTGGCCATCTGATAGCCATCGAGGCAGGTAATGACGGACGCCGACTCCCCCGGGATGTTAAGCAGGATGGAGGTGGTCGAGCCCCCGTACTGGGCGCCGTAATAAACGGCGGCCATCATAATCATCGCGGAGGCGGGATTCATGCCAAAGGTTGTCGGCAGGATCAGGGCAATCGTCGCCAAGGGTCCGATACCGGGCAGAACACCGATGATTGTGCCCAGCAAACAGCCGAAAAAGGCATAAAAAAGATTGATCGGGGTGAGCGCCACGCCAAACCCCAGCATTATTGATTGCAGAACATCCACGGGGTGATCCTCCTCCTAACAATTTATCAGCGAATGAGTCCGGGGGGCAACGGGACCCCCAGCCATATCTTGAAAAGTCCGTAGACGGCAAATACCATCACCAGAGAGATCAGGACGCCGCTGTACCACCGGTATTTTTCCAGAAAAATCAATAAAAAAGCGATAAAGAGGACCATGACGATCAAAAAACCGAGGCGCTCAAAAAACAGAATGCTAATCAGAAGAGAACCAAGGATGCATAATACCCTCAGCAGCGCTTGCCTGTCGGGAAAAGGATTGCCCTCGGACAGCCGGGATTTTATTAGTGTGCTGTTCAACAGGAGGATAAGGGAGAGCAATAAAAGGGAGATTCCCAGCCAGAAGGGGAAAAAACCGGCGCCCGGGCTGAATTCCACCGCATAAACAAGGTCCCTGGATTGATAAATTACCAGGATGGAGAAAACGAGCAGGAGGACTCCCACCACTTGATTGCACCTTCTCATGATCACAGCTCCCTTCGTTCGTTACTTGTAAGAATAATCATCGCCCATATTTGTCTGTCAACACCTCTTCAGTGAGGAAGCGATCTTCCAATTCCTTGATTTGCGGGAGTCCCATGAGGGTCGAATGCTCCTCGAAGTCGATGCACAGATCCGGGCGGTCGCCTACCTCGCCTTTCCGGTTGTATTCCAGGAGCGCCTCCAGGGCCTTTTTCATGCCGCTGATCGCCGCGCTGCTCATGATGCGACCGTAGTTCACCGTTGCCACCCCCATGTTTTGCAACTCTTTCGCCGAAACCAGGGGGGTAGTGGGCCGGTGACGAATGCCGAAACCCATGTTAACCGCGACCGGCCTTTTCGTTTCACCGGCGAAACGCTTGATATCCTCCTTTTTTAGAAGGGCGTCTGCGAAAAGAACGTCCGCCCCGGCGTCTGCGTAGAGGTTGGCCCTGCGAATCGCCTCTTCTATTCCCAGGACGGCGGCGGCATCCGTGCGCGCCATAATGCAGAGATCAGGGTCTTTTTTCGCCGCGACGGCAGCTTCGACCTTTTTGATCATCTCATCGGCGGAGATCACCTGCTTGCCCTTGATGTGACCGCAGCGCTTGGGCCACACCTGGTCTTCAATCATAATACAGGCCGCGCCCGCCTGTTCGAAGGCCTGGACGGCGTAATAGACATTCACGGCATTTCCGTAACCGGTATCGGCATCCGCTTTCAGCGGAATATCAACGCTGCGGGCAATATTTCTGAATTGGTCGACCCCGTCCGCCAACCCCATTATTCCCATATCGGGAACGCACATCCGGGATTCCGAAACCCCGGCGCCGGAAACCGTCGCCGATTTGAAGCCCATCGCCTGGACGAGCCTGGCGGTGAATCCATCGTAAATTCCCGGGGTAACCAATATTTCCTTATCCTGGATCAGTTGTCGATATAACGTGGTCTTTTTCATTTCAGGCCTTTCCGGCGCTCCTGGCGGCCCAAGAAGAAGGTCTCCATGGTAATCCCCCGCAGCCTCAGGACGGATCGCCGAAATGTAGTGAACGTCTTTTGCCATTGACAATACAAAACAACCAAGGAACCAGTTTATCCGAAAAAAGGGGGCAGGCAATCACCAACCCCCTTTTTCAAAAAGCATCATTTCTTTTTGAGCAATCCTAAAGCGCCGAGTTCAACTTCATAACTTTTCAATTCCTTTTCCAGGAATTTTTTATAATCCGCGCTTCCCATATAGGTGCCCAGGACCATTTCCGCTTCTATGTACTTTTTCCAGGATTCAGTCTGGGTAAGCTTTCGGAAAGCCGTCTCCCAGAATTTCACCACTTCCTTGGGCATATTCTTGGTGCCCCAGATTCCACGAATCTGCTGAAAAGTAACGTTCACTCCCTCCTCTCTCAGGGTGGGGACCTTTGGCATATAGGGGAGCCGCTTATCCGTGAGGGTAGCCAGGACGCGCAGCTTGCCGGCATCGATCTGCCCGGAGGTCTCGCCGGGATTGCCGACACCAAAATCAACATGGCCTCCCAGCAAGGCCGTAAAGGCCTCCGAACCCTGTTTAAAGGAAACGACATTAAATTCTACCCCGGTTTCTTTCTCGATCCGATGCGCCGAGATCTGGTCGGAAGCCCCCAGGGAAGCCAAGCCCATACTGAGACCTTTCCTCTTCTTCTTGGCCTCGGCAATAAATTCCTTCACATTTTTATAAGGGGACTCGGCATTGACTGTGAGGATATTCGGATCTTGTATTAACGCGACAATGGGGGTGAAGTCATCAAGGGTAACCTTCACTTCTCCCTTCACCAGGGTCGTATAGATCGAAGTCGTCGTCGCAAAGATCGTGTAGGGATCATCTTTTTTCATGGCCACATAGGCCGTAGCCACGGCACCGCTTCCGCCCGATTTGTTTAAAACCACCAGGGGAACGGGCAGGATTTTTTCTTTCACCATCATATCGATGATATGTCGGGAAAAAATATCAGACCCGCCTCCCGGGGCGCTGTGGGTAACAAGCTCAACGGGTTTCTCCGGATAGGCCGCCACAGCTGAAGTCACCAAACCAAAAAAACAAAAAACCGTAACCAAAACAATCAATGATCTGCAAAATAACTTCATCTTCTCCCCCTCTCATCTGAAAATACCGATCCTTATTGTAGGGGAGGGGCTTGTCCCCTCCCTCTTCGGGCGGCCACAAGGGCCGCCCCTACACCACATTTTCCTGTTCCTTTGTGACGGGTACCGTCATGAATCTTTCTTTTGGTCGTATCCCTCATAGCCCGCATTTGTGAGTCCCGCATAGTCCTTATGCATTGCCTCCACGGTCTCCTTCTCAATCTCCCATAATTCCGGCAGGCCAATGGCGGCCTCGATTTCCTCTCTGGCCTCGCGGGCCCACTGGGGGTCGATGGAGGCGATTCCTGTCTTCAGCACACCCTGCCACATTTTGATAACCCCGGCGGCGGAGGCCACGATCGTCGCCAGGGGATAACTGATAAGCTGGAAGCCGTACTGGCGCAGTTCCGTCGGGTGCAGGCCATTGAAATAGGTACTCCCCGAGAGGAGAAAATCATTATCGGGATATTCCTGTCTGAATTGCTCGATCGATTCTCTGGTCCTGGTCATGGGGACAAGTCCATCAACCCCCAGGGCCTTTACCGCCCGGGCCCGTCTGGCCGCCTCCTTCCAGGAACCGTTCACCGCGTTTCCGGCATCTGTACGGGCAAAAATCATAAAATCCTTGTCGCGCCGGGCCTTGAGGGCGTATTCCAGCCGCCGAAGATATTCATCCAACTCGACGACATGTTCAAGACCGCGGTGATAGGAAGCCCGTTTGGGAAATACCTGGTCTTCGATATGTATGCCCGCGATCCCGGCACGTTCAAACTCCCGAACCGTCCTCATGACATGGATGGAATCGCCATAACCCGTGCAGGCATCGGCCCGCACCGGGATATCCACCGCGTTCGCCACCCGGCGCGCAACATCCACCTGCTCCGTCATCGTCAAAAGAGGCTCGGGGGTAACCAGGTGAGCCGCCGTCATCCAGCCGGCCACGGCAACCGCTTTGAAGCCCATCCGTTGCAGTATTCTTCCCATAAGGGGATCGTGCGCTCCGGGAACCAGGATGGTCTCTCCCGTAGCGATGAGATCACGAAACTTTCGACAAGCTGATTTTTCGATACTCACACTAGCTCCTTTCGCGGCTACTATAACCCTTCAACGCCCCCGCATCAGGGGACGGAAAGCAGCGGCCTTAACTCGCGCATATTTTTTACTTTTTCCAGTTGCCAGATTTGTTCAATGAGGTTTTTCGTTTTGTCCGCGCCCAAAACCGGAATCATTAGATCCGTACATTTTTTCTCAATCTCCTCATCCGACATGGGATTCCCCGGCCGCCCACGCACGAGTTCCACATGTTCCCGCAAGCGGGCGCCATCAATGGTTGTAACCTCCACAATCCCGCCTCGTTTGATTTTGGCGGTTCTCAATTCCGGGTCTCCGACCAGGGTAATTTTTCCTCTGATGGCCAAGACCGCCGGATCATTCATCCGTTCGTAGGAATGGGAGGCCTCGAATGTCATGCCGCCGTCGAGCAGGGCCACGGCCAGGACATGCTTCAGATCCACATCTGGCATCTCCCGGTCCCGCACGATGAGGACGCGGTCGTCAGGCACTCGGGCGATGATGCCTTCCACCTTGGCCGCTGTCAGATTGTGCCTTTCCCGTAAATTCAGGAGGGCCTCCAGCGGGGCCTGGATGGGGGCGCCGACGGAATACTTTTTGATATCAGTAAGCTGGATCTCGTACCGGCGGCCCAGCTCTTCCACCAGCAACGCGGGGTTGACGCCGGGGGAAAAGGACTCGAAGTAGTTGTTCTCGCCGCTGAAGGCATCGGCAACCCCGGTAAACCCCGTTTCAACGAGGATCGCCGAAGTCACGCCATTGCGGGCGCCCATCCCGGCGAAGACAAAGGCCTTCTCCACATGATCCCGATCGCGCATCCAGTAATATTTGCCCGAATCCTGCTGTGCCGTGTAATCCCATACATATTTTAAAAGGTCCTCACTGAGCCCCAATATCGAGGCCGAGGCCGCCGCCGCCCCGAAATTGCTGCCGATGCCGTGCAGGGAGAGGGCGCGCCGGCGCACATTCTCCACCCCCAGGGCCTGGGTAATGCGGCAGCCGATGTCGTACCCGGCCACCACCCCTTTGAGAAATCTCAAGCCATCCGCACCCGCTCTTTCCGCAACAGCCAGGGCCGCCGGTACAATACCGCAACCGGGATGCATACCGGCCCTTTCATGGGAATCGTCAGTTTCATCGGAATGCGCCATGATCCCCATGGCAAAGGCCGCATTTATCGCGGAGGTTATAATCGCGGTTCCCGCCACCAGCGCCTCCGCCGCCCCTCCCTGCTGCCGGACAAATTTTTTAGCGAGTTGACCCGGCTTGAGGGTGGCGCCGCAAATAATTGCCCCCAGGGTATCCAGAATGTGATGTTTGGCCTTGTGAATGACCTCTGCCGGCAGCGTCGCCTGACCCGTGCTGGCTATATAGGAGCTTAAGCTGTTGATTATCTCTCCGCCTGCCTCTTTCTTCATTACCCCCTCCGCAAAGTCTTCCCTTTCCAACTCCGGAAGATATTTTCCGCCCTTGATGTTTTCAGGCCGGTCCGGCTGCTGGAAACGCCAGGATCCTTTCACACCAGGCAGCCGTGTCTAAAAGCCGCTCTTCGCCATAGGGTTGCGCCGCGAGCTGCATCCCGAAGGGAAGCCCCTGGCCGTCAAAACCCGTCGGAATTGACATCGCCGGAAAGCCCGAAAAGGTCCAGGGGCGGTTGAAATAGCTGGACCCCGTGGAAGAGAGGCCCCTCGGGGCCGTTGTCGCGGCAATCGGCATGAAAACCGCGTCCACGTCGGCCATTCCCTGACACATCTCCCGCTGGAACGTGATCCGATGCCGCAGGTACTCCACATACTCATGGCCGGGGACTGCGGCACCCTTCTCCAGTCTGATTTTGAGCTTCGGCGGATATTCAACCCGGCGTTCCTCGAAGAGGGGTCGGTGGTAAGCGTAAAGTTCCGCCTGCTTGATAATATCCCAGCCGGGGATCACAAATTCAAAAGACGAGGGCAGGGCCAGTTCGACAATCTCCGCGCCGGCCCGGAGGAACTGCTCGCGGACATCCGCCAGGTTCGCGAGAACCTCCTTCGAGGCCTCCGCTTCAAAAAAGTCACGGATATAGCCCAGGCGTGGCGGTGAACCAGGGCGCTTGGTCCGGGAATGCCGGGACGCCTCAGGCATCCGGGCAAAGGGAGAGGGGTTTTCCTCGCGCAGGCAGGGCCAGAGAATCGCTGCGTCGGCGACGGAGCGGACATGGACGCCCACGTGATCGAGGCTCCAGGAGTTGGGAAGGACCCCCTCGCTGCTGACCAGGCCGTAGGTCGCCTTGAAGCCGACAATGCCGTTATAGGCCGCGGGACGAAGGAGGGAGCCCCCGGTCTGGGTGCCCAGGGCGGCCGGACACATCCGATCCGCCACGGCGGCAGCCGAACCGCTGCTCGATCCTCCCGGCGTGTGCGCGAGGTTCCAGGGGTTTCTGGTAATAGTGGGATCGTTGTTGGCAAAGGGGGTCGTCTCGGTTTTGCCGAGGAAAATGGCGCCCGCCTTCCGCAGACGGGCAATGACCGGGGCATCTTCCGTGGGTACATGCGCCGGATAGATCGGTGTTCCGGCCCGGGTGTACATCCCCCGGACATGGATGATGTCCTTTACACCTATAGGAATCCCATGCAGAGGACCCCGCCGGCAGTTTTTCCGGGCCTCAAGATCGCAGCGGCGGGCCTCCTCGAGGGCCTCCTCGGCACAAACGAGAGCCCAGGCGCGGATGCTCCCCTCCCGCAGGCCGATGCGCGCCAGGCATGATTCCACCAGCCCTTCCGCCGTCAGTTCGCCTGAGGCCAACCGACTGGCGGCCTCCTGGATTGTTAATTCTCCGGGTTCCCGCATATATGCCATCCCTTTCGGGTATCGCCTTTCAGACAAGCAGCGTCAATTCCGACGACTTCGTAGAAAGCGACCCACGCCGCCCGGCGTCCCCAGATCGGCAAGTAACTTGCCTTTGAATTTTGGAGGGCCACGCT
>JAXMLI010000195.1:0-9368 GCA_034368785.1 Smithellaceae bacterium
AGATCCCTCCAGGCCATCTTCCGGGAAATCATCTCCGCCTCCCGGTTATTACAGGAACCTCTCGTCGTGGCTTGCCTGGGTCCGGAGGCCTCCTTCACCCATCTGGCGGCAGAGCGGCACTTCGGGTCCACTACCAGCTTCTCGTCGATTTGTCTGATGAGGGACCGGAGTTCCTCAAGGGTGGGTTGTTTCATCCTTTCAATCCCTCGATAGTTTCGATTAACAACTGTTCAGAAACGCCTCCGGTGACGAAGGGCATTCCCAGCCGTTTGAGAAGAACAAAGTTTATCCTTTGCCCCTGACGCTTCTTGTCTCTTTTCATGTGTTCCATAAGGGCGCCGGTGTCGGCGTGGCCTGGTATTGTACGAGGGACGCCTAGTTCGTCCATTAAGGTTAAAGCCCGTTTAGCGTCCTCCGCGGGCAGGTGGCAGTGCCTTCGGGATAACTCCAGGCCGGTCGCAATGCCGATGGCTACCGCCTCACCGTGTGACATATCGTAGCCCGATTCCGCCTCCAGGGCGTGGCCCAGGGTATGGCCCAGATTGAGGAAGCGCCTGACCCCTCGATCCTGCTCATCAATCTCCACGAATCCCGCCTTTATCCGGCAGGCCCCCTCAATGACGCCATGGAGTACCTCCGGCTGGCGGGTCTTCAAGGCGGGCAGGTTTTCTTCGAGCAGGGCCAGATATTCTCCCCCTTCAATGAGCCCGTATTTGACGATCTCCGCGAGACCGTTCATCCATTCCCGTTCCGGGAGGCTAAGGAGAAATTTTGTGTCGATGAACACCCCCCGAGGCTGGTAAATGGCGCCCACCAGATTTTTACCTGCCGCCAGATCGACTCCCGTCTTGCCGCCGATGCTGCTGTCCACCTGGGCCAACAATGTGGTTGGCACCTGGAGAAAGGGGATCCCGCGGAGGTAGATGGAGGAAACGAAGCCTGCCAGATCGCCGACAACGCCGCCACCCAGGGCAATGATCATAGTCTGGCGATCCGCCTTCAGGGAGATGAGGGCGTCTATTATGCTCATGGCCGTTGCCATGTTTTTACTCTCTTCTCCCGCCGGGAAGACCAGCATTTCCACGGGCAGATCCAGATTCTTAAAGAGGGAGACGAAGGAATCCCCGTAGAGATTTTTTACCCGGGAGTCGGTGATTATCACGTACAGGCCGGCGGGATGCTCCTTTTTGATCATGAGCCCGAGGCGATCGACTATCCCATGCCCGATCTGAATATTGTATGATGACGATCCCTTGTTTTCCAGGTTCACCCGAATCGTATTCATATAGACTTTCCGGTAGCTCCCTTGTGGATTGGTTTCATCTCGCGGAGTTCTTCCATGAGCTGGTAGAACCGGTCCGGTCGCAAGGATTGATTGCCGTCGCAGGAGGCCATCTGGGGGTCCGGATGGACCTCCACGAGAATGCCGTCCGCTCCCACGGCGAGGGCGGCCCGGCAAAGGGGGATGATATATTTCCAGTTTCCCGAGGCGTGGCTGGGATCGACGATGACGGGCAGGTGGGTCAGTTCCTTCAAAACCGGGATGGCGCTGATGTCCAGGGTGCTGCGGGTCGCGGTTTCAAAGGTGCGGATTCCCCGTTCACAAAGGATGACCTTCCCATTTCCCCCGGAGAGGATGTATTCCGCGGCCAGAAGCAGTTCTTCAAGGGTGGTCATCATCCCCCGTTTCAGGAGTACGGGCTTATCGATCTTGCCGACCTTCCTCAGGAGGGCGAAATTCTGCACGTTCCTGGCGCCGATCTGGAGGATATCGGCGTAGCCGGCCACGAGTTCCACGTCCTCGGGGTTGACCACCTCGGTAATCACCGGGAGTTGTGATTTTTCCCGGGCCTTGGCCAGGAGCTTCAGCCCCTCCTCTTCCATGCCCTGAAAGCTGTAGGGAGAGGTCCGTGGCTTAAAGGCCCCGCCGCGGAGGATGTGCCCCCCGCCCTTTTTTACGATAAAGGCGCTCTCCAGGAGCTGTTCCTCGCTTTCCACCGAGCAGGGACCGGCCATGACGATGAATCCGGGGCCGCCGATCCGCAATTCCCCCAAAGGGATTACCGTATCTTCCGCCTTGAATTCCCGGCTGGCCAGTTTGTAAGGCTTGTGGATCGGCATGGCCTTCTCCACTCCATCGAGGACTCCCGCCGCCTCCATATGGTGCCTGCCCTGTCCGTCGCCCGTAACCCCGATGACGGTCTGTTCGGGGCGGCGCAGGGTATGGGCGTGAAACCCCACCGATTCGATCCAGTGCATGGCCTGGTGGACCTGATTTTCTGTAGCCTCTTTTTTCATGACAACAATCATCGCCTTACCCCCTTAAATAAAAAAGGCCATGGTTTTTCCCCATGGCCTTAAAATAAAAAAGCCATGGGCAACCCGCGTCGCCCATGGCTCTAATCCTGTTACTTTATCATCAGCTAAAGGAGAGGCGGGCGCAGGTATGCAAAGTAATAAAAGTACCAATAGCCTTTATTAATTGCGCCCACATTGCCTTCAAACACTGCCGCTTCTCCGAATTTCAAATTTGGTGTCGCCATAAAAGCAAATCTTTTTCTCCCTGTCAAGGGAAAATATTGTTCTGGTGTAAAGATTCAGTCTTGAGTGGCGGAGTTAAGACGAACATTGCCTGCCCATGAGTCTCTTGCAAAACTCCTGCGGACGCGACGGAGTGCGTCCCTCCAGTCTCCAAAACATGCCATTTCCGGCGTCTTTTGGAGGGCCTAGCGAAGTCGTGGCCGTCTTTACCCTGCGTCTTGCAATTGGCTCCCCGTGTAACTGAATCTTTACGTTCTGGTAAGGGGAAGGCGTTTGCCGCAGGATTCAATCGCGTACCGTTTCTTCCAGGGGCATTTGCAACGCCCTTTCAATGAAGGTGAAAAGTTTGTCGCTGTCGAAGGGTTTTTGCAGAAAGCCGACGATGCCCTTCTGCGTAAGGATCTCAGCGTCTTTTTCAAGGCTGTAGCCGGTGGAGATGATGGCATGTACATTGTCGTTGATTTCCTTGAGCGCATTGAAGCATTCCTTACCACTCATAAACGGCATAATCATATCGATAATCACCAGATCGATCTCGTGAGTGTGCTCACGGTAATACGCAGTCGCCTGGCGGCCGTCCTGAAACGGGGTCACGATATAGCCGTTATCCATGAGCATCTCGGTCGTGACGTCAAGGAACATCTTCTCGTCGTCCACGAGCATTATATGGCCCGGGCTGCGGGTAAGCAGTGGAGCGCCTTCGGATGCGGCACTCTCTCGCAGGGGGATATCAGAAACCGTGGGTAAATAGATTTTGAATGTCGTGCCGCTCCCTTTTCGACTTTCTACCGCGATCAGCCCGCTGTGCCCGGCAACGATGCCATGAACGCACGCGAGCCCCAGCCCGGTGCCTTTGCCGATACCTTTCGTCGTAAAAAATGGTTCGAAAAGGCGTTCCTTGACCTGTTCGTCCATGCCGATACCCGTGTCGCGAATTGACACCAGGATGTAGTCCCCCTCAATGCCGTCACGGCGTTTCATCGAGCCGTCGCCGTTCCGAAGGGTTTCATTTTCCGACGAGAATACCAGCTCTCCGCCCTGGGGCATGGCGTCGCGCGCGTTGATCGCGATATTGATCAAGGCGTTCTTTATCTGGTTCTGATCACCCATGATCCATGCACGCTCGGCGCCCAGTTCATGTCTGATCTCGATGTTGCGATTGATCGAATGCTGGAGCAACTGAATCGTATCGATCAGCAGTTCGTGCATATCGAGGGGAGCGTTGATGTACTTGCCTTTGTGCGCAAAAGCCAACAGCTTACCCGTCAGATCGGCCGCCTGGACGATGGCGGAGAGGATTCTCTCGGTGTACTTTGCAAGCTGCGGATCCACTGCCGAGAATTTACGCGAAATGATTTCGGTGTGGCCGGATATGACGCCCAGAAGATTGTTAAAGTCGTGGGCGATGCCGCCCGCCAGTTCGCCAATCGCCTGCATCTTCTTGGCATGAAAGAGTTCTTGTTCCAGCTCAGCGTTTTCCTTCTCCAGTCGCTTGCGTTCACTGACGTCGCGAATCACCCCCACCGTGCCTAGAAATTCTTTGTGGGGATTGGCGGAATCGACGTCATACTTGCCGAACGTGGCGATCTCGCCGTAGAATGCCGCCTCGATCTTGGGTGGCTTCTTCACATGCCGTATGGTGCCGACACTGCCCTGGAATTCCCCAGATGCCGATGAATC
The DNA here is from genome assembly GCA_034368785.1 of Smithellaceae bacterium. GTDB lineage: Bacteria > Desulfobacterota > Syntrophia > Syntrophales > CAMTWB01 > CAMTWB01. The sequence goes on from JAXMLI010000195.1 coordinate 4,222, forward strand.
CGATATGCTGTTGTAGTGGCCTGAGGCGGAGACCTCGCCGTGCACAATGCGCAAATCGTCGGCCTGCTTGTGTGTCGCCGCCGTTTTTTTGGGCAGCAGCCGCACCACCATATTTTTTGTAGAGCGCGTACCGCAGCGGCGCTCATCAAAAAGTTTCGGCGCCTTGTCTCCGCCCGTTGCCCTGCCGTGGAGACGCGGCAGGATTGCCTCACGGCTCACGTATGGTAAGTCCTCAGGGTGTACAATAGCGCTGAAATGCTTGCCGATGAGCTCGTCCTCCGTATAGCCCAGGACCGTAACCGACTTGCTCAGGAAAACAAAATAGCCTTCGGGGCTGATTTTATAGATTATATCGGGGAGTACGTCGAGTATTTCATGATACTCGCGCTCTTCAAGACGGGTGTTTTTGATCTGATCGTGCGGTTTGTCGGGGGGATTCGTTTCAGGATTGTCGGAACGCATAACGGCACCTCTTCTGTGGGGATTCAGTACGCAAGCTTACCGCAAAGAGATTCAATAACAACGCTCACCTGATTAAAAGCTATCACGATGTCCGTACCGCGTCAACAGCTGTAATTTCGGGGATATCATGGGAATTTCGGGGACATCATACTAGTGCGGCCGGGCAAGGTCGTGTAATCCAGCGGGTGTGAATCCCGCCCCGGAAGGAAGGCCATCCACCGGGTAGCGAGTCCTTGGAGGTCTGGTGGCAACATCGGGCTTTAAGCGTAGGACAGCGAGCAGATAGGCCGTAAGCCGGAAGGTTGAAGGGATTGAGCCTCGTAATTGTCGCGTCGGGAAGGACGACACCGTTAGTATGGTGGAAGTCAACATGGGCATCACCGCCAATGGCAAGGTGATTGTTCACTTCCTCGGGGTCTGAGACCATGGCATGTTTGACATTGTGATTGCACGGCAACCCGGGAGGCCCTGTGTCTCTCTCGCAACAAGGAGAGTATGCCGGACAACTGAAGAGGGAGGAAGGCAAATGAGGCGCAGGGAGTCGGATAGCCTCGTAGTACCGGTGAAGGCGGGTAATGCTGCTGGAGGGAAGGAGGCTACACATGTTAGCGCGGGGTGAGGAAACATCGGCCGTTCACGGAAGCGGGGAACCGGTGGAGACGAAACTGCACCGCATAGCGGAGAAGGCCCGGAAGGAGCCGGGATTCAAGTTCACCAGCCTGTATCACCTGATGAACGAGGAGCTACTACGGGGATGCTTTAAGCGGTTGCGGCAGGATGCAGCCGCCGGCATCGACAGAATGACCAAGGAAATGTACGCCGAGAATCTGGAGGCCAATCTGTCAAACTTGATCGATCGGCTGCACCGGATGGCGTATATACCGCAACCTGTCCGGCGCACCTATATACCCAAGCCGGGCAGTTCCAAGCAACGTCCCTTGGGGATACCGTGTTTTGAAGACAAACTTGTCCAGGCAGGACTTGTGCGGATAATGGAGCAAGTGTACGAGCAGGATTTCATAGAAGACTCGTATGGGTTCCGTCCGTCGCGAAGCTGTCATAATGCGCTCAAAGCCTTGAGCGAGACGGTGGAGAACAAGCCGGTCAATCACATCGTTGAGGCGGACATCAGAGGCTTCTTCGATAATGTGAACCAGGAATGGCTGATGAAATTTCTGGCGCATCGGATTGAGGATAAGAGAGTTCAGCGCATGGTGAAACGCTTCCTCAAGGCAGGGGTGGCGGAGGATGGGAGTGTAAGAGTCAGTGACGAAGGAACCCCGCAGGGTGGGGTTATTTCGCCGCTGCTGGCGAACATCTATCTGCATTATGCCCTTGATCTTTGGTTTGAGAAGTTTTACCGCAAGAGTTGCACAGGCTATGCCCGGCTCATTCGTTATGCCGATGATTTTGTCGCCTGCTTTCAGTATAAGCCAGACGCGGAGCGGTTTCGCGAGGAACTGGGCAAACGGTTGGGCAAGTTCGGGCTTGAGGTGGAACCGACAAAAACCAAAGTGATGGAGTTTGGAAGATTCGCCGTCCAACATGCCAAGAGAAGAGGGGAAAGGGCAGAGACGTTTGATTTTCTGGGTTTTACCCACTACTGCGGCACAAAGCGGGACGGCAAATGGTTTCGGATGAAACGGGTGACAGCCCGGAAGAAGTTCACCGCCAAGCTGAAAATCTTCAAGGAATGGCTGAAGAAGGCCAGGATTTTGAAGACCAGGGAACTCTGGGAAACAGCCAAAGCCAAATTGAGAGGCCATTACAACTACTACGGCGTAACCGACAACCTGCGAGGAATCAAGAGATTCGGAGCGGAAGTGAGGAAGCTGCTATTTAAGTGGCTGAATCGTCGTGGTAAACGTGGCTGTCTCAACTGGCAAAAGTTCCAGGAAATGCTGAAGCGGTTTCCTCTACCGGAACCTCGGATCAAGGTCAGGATGTTCTGATTCTCTGTAAATTGACCATGTGGGGAGCCGTGTGCGTGAATAGCGCAAGCACGGTTCTGAGAGGGGCCGGGGCCAACTGATGTATGGTTGAGATGATGTGGCACCGCCGGGAAACCAGGCGGAAACGGAGAACACAAACATCGACCTACAGCGTCGGGAGAAACCGGTCTACTCACCTTTATTATTAACATCCCCTTTTGAAACTGCTACGCGTCGGATCATGGCCCGCCTATCGCGAGAATAATCGCTGTCGGTTATCCGCACCACCTCACCCAGCTGGGTGTTCGCTCAATGACTATTTTCCAAAGCGATGTGGAAAATGGCATTATGTCCCCGGAATAGCCCCCCGGAATAGCCAAGAGTATTTGGCATGATTTCGTGTCAAGCTGGAATTTCCAGGGAAGAATGGGAAAGGCTTTAGTCCGACAAATCACTCCGGCAGACGGCCTGGAAAGTGGTCGCCGCTCAGCTGGCCACAGGCCGCCATGATATCGTCACCGTGGCTCTTGCGGACGATGGCGGTGAAGTGGTTTTCGATCAGGATCTTCTGAAAGGCCAGCACATCTTTTTCGTTTGGTTTCCTGTAGGGTGAGCCAAGGAATTCATTGAAGGCGATGAGGTTCAATTTGCAGCGGGTCCCCTTGAGGAGTCGGCAGAGGTTCTGTGCGTCTTTCGCGGAGGAATTAACGCCGCCGATCAGGACATATTCGAAGGTCAGCAGGCGCCGGCCGGGCAGGGGGTAGCGATTGCAGGCCGCGAGGAGCTGATCCAGGGGATATTTCCGGTTTATCGGCATCAGCTCGCTTCTGGTTTTATTGTCCGCCGCGTTGAGGGAGATGGCGAGATTGACGCAGATATCCCGGCCCAGTTGTTCGATGCCGGGAATGAGGCCGCTGGTAGAGACGGTAATCCTCCGCCCCGAGAAGTTCAGCCCCGCGTCGGCGGTGATGATCTGGAGGGCCTTGAGGGTATTTTCGTAGTTTGCCAGGGGCTCGCCCATACCCATGAGGACGCAGTTCCGGAGGAGCGGCCCCTCCGGGGTGTGAAGGCGGGCCTGGGTGATCTGATCGGTGATTTCCGAGGGGAGCAGGTCGCGTTTGAAGTCACCCTGCCCGGTGAGGCAGAATTTGCATCCCATCTGACAACCGGCCTGGGTGGAGATGCAGATCGTCCAGTGGTTTTTACCGGGGATCAGGACAGATTCCACCGTCAGGCCGTCTTCGAGCTGGTAGAGGATTTTTTTGGTCCCGTCCTTCGCCGTTTGGATGCCCATGATTCTAAGGGCGCTGATCCGGACCAGTTCCCCCAGTTCCCGACGGAAGTCCGCCGCGAGGGTGGTCATCGCCTCCAGGTCGGTGACGCCTGAACCGTAGATCCATTTCATGATCTGACGGGCGCGGTATTTTTCTTTACCCAGGGAAGATATGACCTGCTCCAGTTCGGACGGGGTCATATCCTTCAGGTTTGGCCTATCGCAGCTTGTCACAAAGCCTCTCGGCAATCGCATCGAGGAACTCTTCGGTATTCACCTTCCTGTTTGCCGGATTTTGACTGGCCAGCGGCAGGAGATCTCCCGTCATGATTCCCGCCTCCACGGTTTCCTTGGTGGCGGCTTCGAGTTTATCCGCGAAGGCTGCCACCTCCGGGGTGCCGTCCAACTGGCCGCGTTTACGCAGGCAGCCGGTCCAGGCAAAAATCAGGGCCATGGAGTTGGAGGATGTTTCCTCGCCCCGGAGATGCTTGTAATAATGCCGCTGAATGGTGCCATGGGCCGCTTCATATTCAAATTTGCCGCTCGGGGAAACCAGCACGGAGGTCATCATGGCCAGGCTGCCGAAACCCGAGGCAATCAGATCGGAGAAGGTATCGCCGTCATAATTCTTCAAGGCCCAGAGAACGCCGCCGTCAATCCGGACGATCCGGGCGGCCGCATCGTCAATCAGGGTGAAAAAGTATTCGATGCCGACTTCGGCGAACTTTTCCCGCCAGTAATGTTCAAATTCGGCGGCGAAGATGTCCCGGAAACGGCCGTCATAGGTCTTGGAAATGGTGTCCTTCACACTAAACCACAGTGGGATGCGGTCGTAATAGGCCAGGGTGAAGCAGGCCTTGGCAAAACTCTCAATGGACGCGTCGGTATTGTGGATGCCTTGAAGGATGCCGGGCGCTTTAAAATCGTAAATTGTTTTCCGTTGTATCTCGCCCGATTGCGACGTGAAGACAAGCTCCGCCAGGCCCGGTTCCTGGACGTGCATTTCGACGTTTCCATAAACATCGCCGTAGGCATGGCGTCCGATCGTGATTGGCCTTTTCCAGGAGGACACCATGGGTCGGATATTGCTTACCATGATCGGCCGGCGGAAGACCGTGCCGTCGAGTCTCCCACGGATGATGGCATTGGGACTTTTTGACTGCCTCGTAAGCCCGTATTCCTTGACGCGGTCCGGGGTGGCGGTGATGGTCGCGCATTTTACCCCGACACCGTACCTGGCGACGGCATCGGCCGCCTCGATCGTGACCTGATCGTCCGTTTCATCCCGGTGCTTCAAATGCAGGTCATAATACTCAAGTTTCATGTCCAGATAGGGCAGGAGCAGTTTATCCTTCACCATCTTCCACATGATTCTGGTCATTTCATCGCCGTCCATTTCCACAATCGGGGTTTGGACTATGATTTTATTCCTATCGGCCATATCTCTAAAAAAACCTCCCATGTATCTTAATTTTCACTAT
>JAXMLI010000196.1:0-7904 GCA_034368785.1 Smithellaceae bacterium
TCGTGGACCTTGCTTAATATCCGTCTGTAAGATTTATCCGACGGATCAGTCTGATCAGTCCAATCGGTCAGATTTCCCTGGACCTTGAGCGCTGACCCTTGAACGAGTAAAGCGGGCGGGACGCCCGCGCTCCTGGTTATGTCCCGATAAGATGGGACAGGTCGCTGCGTCCCGAATCGACAATCAGCCGGTGGCTCATTTTGGGATCGAAGCGGTGCAGGTGCTTAACAATTTCCGTAACCTTGTCCTCATTGTGCAAGGTGTGGTGGGCCATGCCCAGGTTATACCAGGCATGGGGGTTCATGGTTTGCAGGTTGGCCGCCTCCTCCAGGGCCTTGGCCGCCTCCTCGTGACGCTGCAACGCGGCGCAGGCCATGCCCAGGCCATACCAGGCCCGGTCAAGTTTAGGATTTAGCAGGACCGCCTCCTGAAATGCCTCAATTGCCCCGGAGAAGTCGCCCTGCTTTTCGCGGACAAAGCCCAGGTTGAATAAAGCGCTTGCGTCGTTTGGCTTGATTCGTAGGGCCATTCGGAAATACCCCTCCGCCTCGCTGAATTGCCCGCGTGAGGCGTGGATAAAAGCGATGCAGCTCGCGGCCTTGGTGAAAGAGGGGTTGTGCTCAAGGGACAGACGATACTCTTCTATGGCCCTTTCGGGTTTTTTCAGAAAGAGAAACAGCCGCGCCCGGTAATAATGTCGCCATTGTTCGAAATTCATTGGCGTATCTCCTTTAAATATGTCAGTTTACTACGATAGCTTTCGCCAACGTCACGATGGCCGCGGAACCAGGCGGATATTATTTCTGAAAAGGAAAATAATCATGGATTCTTTTGAGTTAACTTTAGTTCGCATTATACGGGTACTGGTGGAAGTCGCCCTGTTCACCCTGCTGGGACAGGGGCTTCTCTATGTCCTGGCCGGCAAATCCAGGGAGAGCAACTTCATCTACCGATTGTTTAAAATTATCACCAACCCGGTCACGAGGGCCGTCCGCGCCCTCACTCCGCGCATTATCCTCGACCGGCACATCAGCCTGGTGAGCTTTTTCCTGCTTTTTTGGCTCTGGCTGATGCTTGCGGTGGCAAAGGGCTATTTGTCGTGACGGTTCACAGTTGACGACTTCGTAAAAAGTCCGGATGCTGCGTTGCACTGCATCCCTCGTCACTGCGGCGTGTTCCGGGGACACGTTCCGATCCCTTCGGGCTTCCGGAACATGTCCCCGATGCCTCATTCCTCGTGATTTGCGCGCCTTGCCTGCGGCCTTTTTACAAAGCCGTCGCAAATTCAAAACTTTTGCGACTTTTTACGAGTTCGTCACAGTTCATTGATCATTGAATTCACGCCCTGCCTATTCTCAATAGCTCCTTGACCGTTCTCACCCCCAGTCCGGGCAGACTGGCCTGGAACCGCTGAAAGAGCTGAGCGGTGATGAAGGCGTCGCCCAGGGCATTATGCCCGTTGCTCACCGGTATTCCCAGTTCCCTGGCCAGGGTAAAAAGATCCATATTTTCAGGTTTGCCCGTGTAATGCCTGCTGAAGTCTTCGTTATTTGCCTTCATCCAGCGGTATATTTTCGCCGTGTCAATGCCGGGATTGGGGAGGGCGGCGCCGTAAATCTCCTTCATCACGTTGTTAAGGAAAGCAAGATCCAGTGATAAAAAATGTCCGACAATAATTCTGCGGCCGCAAAAATCAAGGAACTCAGCCAAAACCTTCTCCATCACCGGCTGTTCTGTAAGGTCGGAAGGTGTTATCCCGTGAATAGTCACATTTTCAGGCGTCATCTCCCCAGGATGACTGATGAGCTGATAAAAGGTGTTCCCGATTTCTATCCGGTTGCCGGTCATTTTTACGGCGCCAATGGAGATGATAGAATCTTTTTTCAGCTCCAGTCCGGTCAGCTCCGTATCAACGACGACATATTGGGCCTCCTCGATGGCCTGAGATATCTCTTCTCTTCCCTGGAGCAGGCCCGCAAGTTTTTCCCTGCAAAAGGTCAATATCCCCATCAGCGCGCACTAAAACCCTGTTTGTATTCTTCCACAATAAAGTCCTGGACCAGGGCAATCAGTTTGAACGATTCTTTAAGGGTATTTTTATCCAGCATGCTAAGGCTCGCGGGGTTGAGGTAATTATCGGGTTCCAGGCCGGCCTCTATCTGCTCCAATTGATGCCTGATGCGCAGAGACATGAGAAACTCAAAGGCCTGCTCAAATTCTTCGGCGTACTGTCCCACCAGGATGTGCTTGTCCTTTAAGTCCCTTAGCCTTTCCAGGGTCGAGGTGCTGTCCACGCCCTTTTCGAGGGAAAAAAGTCTGATGGCACCGGCAAGCAGCCCGAGGCCGGCCTCCTTGAGATTCAGTTCATTTTTATGCCGGCCTTTTTTCCCGACGGCGATACCGCCCCAGAAACCAAGGGGCGGTCTCTTCATGGTTATCACCTCGGCCATTTTTGCGAGGAATAGATTCTGGTTTCTGATTCTCTGACCGAGATGCGCTCTCAGCCTCTCTGCCAGGGTGCTATTGCCGCTCACAGGTCTGAAATCATAGAAGATAAGGGAAGACAGGACGGCCTCCGGGGTAGGCTCGTTAATCCACCGCAAGAAATATTCCTTCCAGACCTTCAGCGGCTGGCGCCAGAGGGAATTGCTGGCCATATAATTTCCCGGACAGGGAGGGAAACCGCATTTTATGAGCGCTTCATTCATCTGCCGGGCGAAGTCTCCGAAATACGCCTCGGCTCGCTGGGCATCCTGGGGTGTCTTGGGATCATCGTAGATAATCGCATTGTCCTGGTCTGTCTTGAAGGTCTGTTCCTTTCTGCCCTCGCTGCCCAAAACAATCCAGCAGTAGTCGAGGGGAGGAGGGCCAAGCCTCGTTTGCGTTATTTCCAGGAGCTTCTTGAGGAGTCTGTCGTTTATCTCGGTTATTATCCGGACGATATTACGCGCCTTCGTTCCCTCTTTTATCAGTAAATCCACGATCCGGTTTATCTTACCCGCTGCGGGTATCAACCCCTCTATGGACTGATGCCGCTCGATTTCCCTCGCCAGGGATAGCGGGAAGATCCCCTGAAGCATCATCAGGTCATGGTTCGTCAGGATTCCCTTGAGTTCTCCCCGCTCCACCACGAGGAGGTGATGGATATTGTGCTGGATCATCTTGAGCAGCGCCTCGAAGGCATAATCATCCGCCTCTGCCGTTATAAGAGCGCTGCTCATTACATCATGAACAGGAGCCTGGCCGCATCTTCCTCTGGCCACTACCCTTTCTCTCAGGTCCTTGTCCGTGACGATCCCCACCGGGGCGCTATCCCCGGGATCGACCAGAATGATGGAGCTTATTCTGTTTTCGGACATCATCTCAGCCGCCTCCCTGATGGTTGTTTCTCTGGAGGCGGTTACGACCTTTTTGGTTATCAACTCGCTCAGGGGCGTGGTGAAGAGGATCTTGTTCCCGCCGCTGTAAAGCAGGCTTTTATCGTCCATTTCTTTATCCACTTACGGGTTCGTCACGGGATGGAAACACTTACACAACGGCCTTGGGTTTGAGCTTTAGGATAGAATAACAGTCATGTCAAGCTCAAGAGTAAAAAAACTTGACAATGCCGGATTTCTTATGTCAGAACTTATCGCACACTCCCGCGATTCTATGCCTTTTGTTTATCAGTTGAGGAACGGTCCGTCCCGATAATTTTAAAACTACCTGAAAAAAAGGAGGAAGGTCAAAATGGCAGATACAAGGGGAATCGATGTCTTGTTAGAGGAGAAAAGGCTGTTTCCGCCGGCAAAAGAATCTTCTTCCCGGGCGCATATCAAAAGCATGAGCGCCTACGAAGCCCTTTATAAAAGGTCAATCGAGGACCCCGAGGGCTTCTGGGCGGAAATGGCCGAGACAAATCTTTCCTGGTTCAAGAAATGGGATAAGGTGCTGGAATGGGATTTTGAGCGGCCAGAGATCAAGTGGTTTCAGGGTGGAAAACTGAATGTTTCCTATAACTGCCTGGACAGATTTGTCGATACCCCTGCCAGAAACAAAGCGGCCATTATCTGGGAGGCCGATGACGGAAGTTACCGGACCTTCACCTACCAGCAGCTTTTCTACGAAGTCAACAGATTTGCCAATGTTCTGAAAAAACAGGGTGTCGTAAAGGGGGACAGGGTTACCATCTATCTGCCCATGATACCGGAACTGGTTATATCCATGCTTGCCTGCGCGAGGATCGGGGCAATCCATAGCATCATCTTTGGTGGATTCAGTCCGCAGGCCATGCAGGACCGGATTCAGGATTGTCAGTCAACCCTTGTTATTACCGCCGATCAGGGCGTGAGGGGTGGAAAATCCATCCCGCTGAAGGCCAATGTGGATGAGGCCTTGCAGGAATGTCCCACGGTCAAAAAGGTGATCGTGGTCAAGAGGACCGGCGGCATCGACCTGGTGCCGGAGAGGGATATCTGGTGGCACGAGGAAATGAAGGCTCCGGACATTGCCAACTATTGCGAGCCGGAATGGATGGACGCCGAGGATCCGCTATTTATCCTCTATACCTCTGGCTCCACGGGAAAACCAAAGGGAGTCCTCCATACGACGGGCGGTTACCTGCTTTTCGCCAATCTCACATTCAGATATATTTTCGATTATCACGAAGAAGACATTCATTTCTGCACGGCCGACATCGGCTGGGTGACGGGCCACAGCTACATTGCCTACGGGCCTTTGAGTAACGGCGCCACCAGCCTCATGTTTGAGGGAATTCCAACCTATCCAAATCCGGGAAGGTTCTGGGCGATTTGCGATAAACACAAGGTCAATATCTTTTATACGGCGCCGACCGCCATCAGGGCGCTCATGAGGGAAGGCGAGAAGTGGGTGGCGCAGCATGACCTTTCCTCCCTGAAGGTGCTCGGGTCGGTGGGAGAGCCGATAAATCCCGAGGCCTGGATGTGGTATCACACCCATGTGGGCAAAGGAAAACTGCCGATTGCCGACACCTGGTGGCAGACGGAGACAGGAGGCATTTTAATCACGGCGCTTCCCGGCGCCATGACCCTTAAGCCCGGTTCGGCAAACAGACCGTTTTTTGGCGTAGTTCCGTCTATTGTTAATGAAAAGGGCGAACCGGTGGGGGTTAATGAGGGCGGTTATCTATTAATAGAAAAACCCTGGCCGGGAATCTTGCGGGGCACCTATGGAGATCCTGAAAATAAGCGCGTCAAGGAGGTGTATTTTTCCAGGTTCCCGGGCAAATATACCACCGGCGACGGCGCCAGGATCGACGAAGACGGCGATTACTGGCTCATGGGAAGAATCGATGATGTGGTAAATATCTCAGGGCACAGGCTGGGCACAGCCGAGGTTGAATCCGCCCTGGTCAGCCATGAGTCCGTTGCGGAGGCGGCCGTGGTGGGTTTCCCGCATGACATTAAGGGAGAGGGCATCTATGCCTATGTCACCCTGAAGGAAGGCGTAGAGATGACCGAAGAACTCCGGAAGGTCCTGACCGGTCATGTCAGGACCGTAATCGGTCCCATTGCCACGCCTGATAAACTCCAATTCGCGCCGGGATTGCCGAAAACAAGAAGCGGCAAGATCATGAGGAGAATCCTACGGAAGATTGCCAAGGGAGAGGTTGAGGATTTGGGCGATACCAGCACCCTGGCTGATCCTGCCGTAGTGGACGACCTTCTCAAGGGACGAATGTAAGGGAGGAGTTAAGACAAATATTGCGTGCCCATGAGTCTCTTGTAAAACTCCAGCGGACGCGACGGAGCGCGTCCCTCCAGTCTCCAAAACAGGCCCTTTTCGGTGCCTTTTGGAGGGCCACGCTCCGTCGTGGCCGTTTTTGCGGTGCGTCACGTAATTGGCTCCCCGTGTAACTGAATCTTTACGGCGCGCAGCGAAAAACCCTTGACGGTATTTCCGGGATGGGATAATGCTACCCGCCGCATACCTGTATGCTGGTTGTCAGGGAGGGATGTCCGAGCGGCTGAAGGAGCACGACTGGAAATCGTGTGTACGCCCACAAAGGTGTACCGGGGGTTCGAATCCCCCTCTCTCCGCCAGCCAGGAGTCTCTCGATTTTCATCGCTGCACTGCTGCCCCCTCCTTTCGGTAAAAATCGATTTCAGTTTTGCCAATATCCAGGAAAATTCTTCCCCATCAGCAACCCCCAGTCTGTGATTTTTTCGACAACAATAACCTTGACACCGGGAATCAATCCTCCTATATAGGCGCCACCTGAAAAGGAGGGAATAATTCGTGCTGAGACGGAAGGAATATCATGAACAGGAAAGGCTGGCTGGTTACTTTTTCAGGAATGGGTTTGAATCTGGCGTTAGGCGTTCTTTACGCCTGGAGTGTCTTCGGAAAACAACTAACGGAGGCCGTGGAAAGCGGTGGTTTCGGCTGGACCAAAACGGCGGCGGCCTTGCCCTATACGGTGAGCATCGCCTTTTTTGCCGCCATGATGGTTCCGGCGGGGCATGTCCAGGATAAATACGGACCCAGGATAGTGGCGATGACGGGCGCGATCTTGACGGGCCTGGGGCTGATCATGACCGGCTTCTCCACCCCGGATAATATTTATCCCGCATTGTTTGGTTTCGGCGTGCTGGCCGGCACCGGTATCGGACTTGGTTACGCCGCCGCCACCCCGGCCGCGGTAAAATGGTTCCCGCCGGCGAAAAAGGGATTGATCGCCGGTATAGTCTTAAGCGGTTTCGGACTGGCCTCGGTTTATATCGCTCCCTTAAGCAGGAATCTCCTCATTAATTACGGAATTAACAACTCTTTCTTTATCCTGGGAGCTGCCTTTACCATAATCACTTTCATCCTGGCCCGTTTTATCGTCAATCCTGACAGTCCGCCGGTGAGCAACAGCGGCTGTAAATACGCCGGGACCGCCCACATCACCGGGGATCACACCTGGCGAGAGATGATGAGAACGAGTACCTTTTACCTGCTCTGGGTAGAATTCGCCTGCGGCTCCCTTGCGGGCCTCATGATCATCGGCCATCTGGCCAAGATAGTGGCGGTCCAGTCAGGCGGTGTAATTCAGTTCGGATTCCTTTTTGTGGCGATCCTGGCCATTTTCAACGCCGGTGGACGGATACTCGCCGGACTCGTATCGGACCGGATCGGGCGGCTCAAGACGATTCTCTTTGTCTGTGTCACCCAGGCGGTCGTCATGTTTCTTTTTTCGGCTAATACCTCTGTTTTAACCTTCCTGATAGGTTCGGCAATCGTGGGCTTCAGTTACGGGGCTTGCCTCTCCCTCTTCCCTTCGGTTTGCTCCGACTACTGGGGAACCAGAAATCTCGGGCTTAATTATGGTATTCTTTTCACCGCCTGGGGGGTGGGAGGCGTCTTCGGTCCCCTCCTTGCCGGGATGATTGCCGATAGCACAGGCGCCTATGATCTGGCGTATATCATCTCCGCTGCCTTAATGATCCTGGCCGCCGTCCTCACCTTTTTCACCAAAGCGCCAACACTCGAGAGCATGCAGGAAAAGGTAGACTGGAAAGAAGTGGCGACGGCCTTGCGTGTCACGCAGGAACGGCGACCATCCTGGTCGATTACCAGGGATGGTCTTGCTGTGGGAGAGACCTTCCCCGTCGTCACGGACATCTCCACTGCCATGTTGCACCTGTTAAGGCGCAGCCTGATGGCTCCCACTTCGTCGGAATGACAGCGGAGTAAAGGCACAGAGGCACAAAGAAATTCGATAAAGTATACGAACTCAGGAGACAGGAGCCAGAATAACCATAGTATTGTTGTAAAGACTCAGTTACATGGGGAGCCAAATGCAAGACGCACGGTAAAGACGGCCACGACTTCGCTAGGCCCTCCAAAAGGCGCCGAAAATGACATGTTTTGGGGACTGGAGGGACGCGCTCCGTCGCGTC
>JAXMLI010000197.1:0-6798 GCA_034368785.1 Smithellaceae bacterium
TAAATCGGCGACATGTTCCGGAGGAAGGCAATGCTTGTCTTGAGATATGAGGCAGATCCCCTTTTCATCATTACGGCCTCCCTGATCTGACTTTACCAAAAAGGACTGGAAACATGGCCTGTTTTTACTTCGGGAAGGGGAAATATACAATTGGAAAATGGTGAAACGGGCATGCAGTACCTTGGGAACATTTTGAAAAGACTGGATTCCCGCCTGCGCGGGAATGACAAAAAGGGGGGTTCTTCGACTTTTTACGGGTTCATCGACAATTAAGGGGTTACGATTTGCACCGCAACCCCTTAATTGTCATTTGGTAGTCCCAAGGGGATTTGAACCCCTGCTACCGGCGTGAGAGGCCAGCGTCCTAACCACTAGACGATGGGACCGTATTTTTTTGCTAACCTGCCTGCACCAGCCCTTTTTCTCAAAGGGGGATGAATCCATATTAAAATCAGGGGGAAAAGTCAAGATGAAAGTGACACCCGTTGCCGGTTAATATAACCGATCGCCTTCTCTATTCGGCGCACTACCTCTTCCCGGCCCAAGGTCGCGACGATCTCATCTATCCCCGGGCTTACCGTTTTTCCCGTCAGGGCCACCCGCAGGGGCGGCATGATCGTCTTGAGCTTCACACCTCTTTCGGTGGCGAGGTCCCGGAGGAAAGACTCGATCGCCTCTCTGGAAAAGTCCCGCTGCGGGGGCAGTCTTTTCGCGACCACGGTCAACACCTCTGCAGCTTCTTTATTCAGATATTCCGCCGCCGCCTTTTCCTCATAGACCAGATCATCGAGGAAATAAAAAGTCCCGGCGTCGGCCAGTTCCTCCAAGGTCTTCACCCTGGTCTTCAGATCGGAAACTACCCCCAGGGCAAACTCCCGGCTGCGGGGATTAAGTCCCCGCTTTTTCCAGAAGGGTTCCATCTCATCAGCCAGCCGTCCATTCTCCGCGATCTTGAGGTACTGCTGGTTGAGCCAGAGCAACTTCTCGGGGTTGAAAATCGCCGCCGCCTTGCCCACGGACTCGAGGGTAAAGAGCTCAATCAGTTCCTCCCGACGAAAAATCTCCTGATCGCCATGGGACCAGCCGAGACGGACGAGGTAATTTACGAGCGCCTCCGGCAGGTAGCCCATTTCCTTGTAGGCCATGACGGAGGTCGCGCCGTGACGCTTGCTGAGGCGGGCCTTATCCGCACCCAGGATCATCGGAACATGGCCGAAGAGCGGCACCTGATACCCCAGCGCTTCATAGAGGAGGATCTGCCTTGGCGTATTATTGAGATGGTCGTCGCCGCGGATCACATGGGTTATCTCCATGAGGGCGTCATCAACCACCACGGCGAAATTGTAGGTGGGATAACCGTCCGCCCGCTCAATCACCAGATCGTCAAGCTCTTCATTGTTGAAGGATACATGCCCCTTGATCAGGTCCGGCACGACTGTAACCCCCTGGTCGGGACAACGGAAGCGCACTGCCACACCGGCACCCCTGGCCAGTCCCCTCTCCCGGCAGCGCCCGTCATACTTGGGTTTTCTACCATGAGCCAGCGCCTCCTGGCGTCGCTTTTCCAGGTCCTCCGGGGCGCAGTCACAGCAAAAGGCCTTCCCTGACAACAGGAGCTTTTGCACCATTTGTCGATGAATATCAACTCGCTCCGCCTGAAAATAAGGGTTCTCGTCCCAATCCAGGCCCAGCCAGGTCATGGCCTCGAGAATCGCCCGGGTGGATTCTTCGGTCGAGCGGGCCTGATCGGTATCTTCCACCCGGAGGATAAACGTTCCCCCCTGACGGCGACTGTAGAGCCAGTTGAAGAGGGCGGTTCTCGCCCCGCCGATATGGAGAAACCCCGTGGGAGAGGGGGCAAATCTGGTTCTTACCTTCTTGTTTTCAGACAATTTATCTTTCCTTTTCTAATGAGAGGTTATCGTTCTTTTTCTCCGGCCTTATAGGGCCGCGGGCGGAAGATTGTCAAGGATCGTTTTGGACGTGATGTTAACTTTTTCCTTGACTAGCGGCCCGGGTCTTTCTATACCTCTTTCTAGTATTTCCTCACAATAAACTAGGAATATTTTTTACCAGAAGGAGGTGTCTATGCTTTTAAAGCAGATATCCATATTTATCGAAAATTCACCGGGGCGGCTCTACGAAGTGACCAGCGCCCTGGGTGAGGCGGGAATAAACCTGCGGGCCTTGAGCCTCGTGGACAAGGGGGATTTTGGCGTCTTACGGCTCCTCGTATCCGACGTTGCCACCGCCCGGCGGATCATGATGGAAAAACAGCTCCCCGCCCGGGTGGATGATGTCGTCGCCGCCGAGATAGATGACACCCCGGGCAGTCTGGCGCGAATCCTGAAACCCCTGACCACGGCGCATGTAAACGTACTTTACATGTACGCCTTTGTCGGTTTCAGCACTGGCCGGGCGGTAATGATCTTCCACTTCAGCGACAATAAAAAGGCCATCGGCATCCTCCAGAAACAGGGCATACGGATTCTCGATGCCGAGGCTTTCGCCTTATCTGAAGCCAGCGCGTGATTTGCCGAGGGGATTTTGGATCTGTACGGATCAGGGATTGCGGGGGTATTCGCCCTTGTCCAGGAGAAGCCGCAGTTCGGCGGCCCCCTCCCTCACCGCCTGAATAGCCGGCAGTAGCCGCTCCTCGGAAATTGAACCGGAAAAGCCTACAAGCCACAGCAGAAGCGGGAGTCCGCGCCTGTTTTCCAGGGCCACGGCGACCGCCCTGACGCCGGGAAGATACTCTTCGTCGTCTGTTGCATACCCATCCTTCCTGACCTTTGCCAGCTCCGCCAAGTAGGCTTCCGTCTCTGTAATGGACCGGGAAGTAAATTTCCTCAGGCCCTGCTTGAGAATCAAACTCCTTACATCCTCATCGCTCCGGGAGGCCAGCAGTACCTTCCCGACCGCCCCGGCCATCAGGGGGATGGACGTACCCGAGGGAGAGGATATTTTGAGGGTATTCATGGCTTCGGCGGAGGCAATGATCACCACGCGGGAGGCGCTTTCAAATCCCAGAAAAACCGTCTCTCCCGTCCGATCCCGGAGGGCGGCCAGCAACGGTTCCGCCAGATCCCGGAGGTGAAACACATTCCAGTGGGCAAAGGCCAGATCAAAGATGGCCGGACCCAGATGAAATCCTCGGTGACCCGGCAATTGCGCCAGCATTCCCCGCTCCAGGAGAACCTGAGTAATGCCATGCACAGAACTCTTGCTGCATCCCCCTCGCCTGGCCAGTTCACTGAGATTTACTTCCTCTGATGTCCGGGCAATTATCTCGAGAAACTCTAAAGCCTTCTGGACCGCCGGCGCCCGGTACCGCTTGTGGTTGGCAATATCATCCATATCGTTCTCCATAATGAACGGGGTTGGCTATTTATACCATTATTTTTATGACAGTCAATCGGAGATTGCGGATTATTGAACCAAAAAACAGAAATATATCTTGACAAGTAATTGTTTTTTGTTAACCTCACCCAAACTGATGCAGTTCATCTAACTGAACAGGGAGGAAATCAATGAAGATCGGGAAGATCATGCAGGGACCACGGGATGGCGAGGTGCGCTGCCTCTCCTGTTTTGCCCGCTTCTGGCCCAAGCCGGGCGCGGAAAGGGCCAGTTGTCCCGATTGCGGCCTCGAATGGCGCATCTCCTGGCCCTACCCGAAAACTGCAAAGATCCGAGGTCCTGTGTGGGACACCTGCCCCCAGGAGATAAAGGACCCGGCCAAGGACAAGTCATAAACAACGGTTTCAGAAAGGGAGCTCTCATGGCCTTAAACAGACGAATTGCCTATATCGATCTAGATACGGGAAAGATCGAAACCGCGCCGATTCCCATCTCCTGGCGGAAGAAATATCTCGGCGGCCGGGGCCTCGATGCCTATCTCCTTTACAAAAACGCCCCGGTGGGCTGCGATCCCCTGGGACCGGACAATACGCTCATCATCAGCGCGGGCCTGCTGGTAGGGACCATGGCCTCGGCCTCGGCCCGGACCCATATCATGGCCAAATCGCCCCTGACCAACTATCTCGGCTCGGCAAACATGGGGGGGTTTTTCGCGCCGGAAATGCGCTGGGCCGGTTTCGACCATCTGGTGATTCGTGGTCGCGCAGAGCGCCCCGTCTATCTATATATTCATGACGGAGAGATTGAAATTCGCCCGGCCGACCGGCTCTGGGGGGCCGGGGTTTATAAAACCCAGGAACTTATCCGGGAAGAACTCGACGATCAGGAAACCCAGTCGCTCTGCATCGGACCCGCCGGCGAAAGGCTGGTCCGGTTTGCCAATGTCATGACCGGGCGGAAAAACGCCGCCGGCCGTACCGGGATGGGCGCCGTGATGGGATCCAAAAACCTCAAGGCCGTCGCCTGCCGGGGAACCATGGATATTGCTATCGCCCAACCGCTTCCGGCCATCGAGTACAACAAGAAGATTATCGACCAGGTAATCTCCACCAAGGTCTCTCAGATCATGCAGCGGTGGGGCACCCCTTTTATCTACGCTGTCACCAACACCACCGGGCTCGTCCGGGTGAAAAATTTTCAGGAAAACCAGCTCACCAACAGTGAAGATATCGAATGTGAGAATATCGACCGTTACTCCTTCGGCACCGAGGGCTGTTTCGGTTGTCAGGTCCATTGCCGCCACCGCTACATCATCAAGGAGGGGGCCTATGCCGGAACCTACGCCCAGGGTCCCGAATACACCTCACAGGGGGCCTTCGGCGCCGAAGTGGGCTGCCGCAGCATGGACACGATCCTTACGGCCAACCACCTGGTTAATGACCTCGGCATCGACACCCTGGAAGTGGGGAGTATGATCGCCTGGGCGATGGAATTGTACGAAAAAGGCCTTCTTTCTGAAAAGGACGCGGACGGTCTCTGCCTCGAGTGGGGCAATGACGAGGTAGTGCTCGAAATGATCCGGCGGATCGCCTTCCGGGAAGGCCTCGGGGACATCCTGGCGGAAGGCCCCCTCAGGGCCGCGGAAAAATTCGGGCCGGAGAGTAAAAAACTGCTGATCCACGTGAAGGGGATGAGCAATTTGCATTCCGATGAACGGGCCACCCCGGCTCTCGCGCTCAACATCGCCGTCTCCACCCGCGGCGCCGATCATCTCCGGGGAAGGCCGGCGGTAGATCTCTATAACCTCCCCATGAAGGTTCTCGATGAACTGTACCGCAAGCCCGATGGTTACGATGGTCCCCTGACAAACAGTTATTCCGAATATGACGGCAAGGCCAGGATGGTCATGTGGCAGGAGCTGATTTACATGGCCGTGGACTCCTTGGGAGTCTGCAAATATCATACGGTTTTTCTCAGCCCAAACCACCCCGCCTTCGAGGAATTCAGCCGGCTCATTGAACTCAACTGCGGCTTGGAGTTGACCGCCAGGGATCTCTGGGACATCGCCAATCGGTGCTATACCATTGAGCGCCTGTACAATCACAGGGAGGGGGCGAGCGGGAAGGATGACTGGCTGCCGGAGCGGTATTTTGATGAACCAACCAAACTGGGACTGCCCGTGGCCAGGGGAAAGAGCATCGACCGGGGGAAGTTCCGGGCCATGCTCGACGAGTATTACCGGCTCCACGAGTGGGATGAGGAGGGGAAGCCGGGAGAGGCCTTGCTTAAACGGCTGGGAATTGATGACTTGTAACTGGTTTTAGAAGGAGACTCTTTATGTCGGAAAAAATACTGGTGGTCGATCCCGAGCGCTGCACCGGTTGTCGTTTATGCGAGATTGTCTGCTCGGTGAAGCACGCCGGGGTAAGCAATCCCTCACGCTCCCGGATAAGGGTGATCAAATGGGAGGATGAAGGCCTCTATCTGCCCATGAAGTGCCAGCAATGCCAGGACGCCCCCTGTCTGGCCGTCTGCCCCAAGGGGGCCATTTACCAGGACCGGGAACCCAAGAGAATCAGGGTCAATCATGACCTCTGCATCGGTTGCCGGAGCTGTATCTCGGCCTGTCCCTTCGGGGCCATGGGCTGGGATATCTCTTCCGGGCGGGTTTTCAAGTGCGACCTCTGTTCGGGAGATCCCCAATGTGTCCGTTTCTGCGACATGAAGGCCGTGGACTATGTGGATTCCGGCCGGCTGCAACTGACCAAAATGAGAGAGGCCGGCGGCCACTATTCCGAGTTGCTGCGCCGTCACGGTGTTTATAAGGGCGAGTCACAATAAAATGATAATACAGATGGAAATCCTCGGGATGCCGACCCTGGCCGGGATGATCGGCAGGAAGGCGGAGGTCGAAATTACCGGCGGAACCGTCCGGGACCTGATTGAATTTTTCACGAGGAAATACGGCGCGAAGGCCAGCGCACAGCTCCTCAATGAACGGGGCGACCTGGATATGACGATTCAGGTGGTTATCAACGATCATTTGCTGCCCAGGGAGGAGCTGGCCCGCCATGAACTGCGGGACGGGGACCGGCTGAAGTTCATGCTCCTGGTGGGAGGCGGCTAGTTTTTTCGCCTAACCGAATTCCTTGTCTTTTTTGTTCTCTTGGCTAAACACCACTAACCAGGGATCTCGATCAGGTGGCATTTGCTTCCTGAACTGCGGGCGCTACCGATCATTTACCTGCCCTTCCGGTGAACAGCCCTTCGTCTTTCAGGAAGCATATCGTGTCCGCCCTTACCCTTACTGGTTCAGACTTGCAGTCTGGACCAGCAATTAACCGCAAAACAGCATTCGGATTTTCAAGGAACTTAACCATAACTACTTTAATATTATATGGTTAGGTTCTTAGTCGGCGGGACGCGCTCCGTCGCGTC
>JAXMLI010000198.1:0-3986 GCA_034368785.1 Smithellaceae bacterium
AATGAGGCGTCGGGGACATGTTCCGGAAGCCCAAAGGGATCGGAACGTGTCCCCGGAACCGTAGTGACGAGGGATGCAGTGCAACACAGCATCCGGGCTTTTTACGAAGCCGTCAAATTCACCGGGGAATCTTCTGGGCCAGTACCTTGCGGGGCTTTACCCCGTCGGAAGGACCCACCACCCCCTGGGCTTCCATGTGTTCTATGATCCGGGCCGCCCTGTTGTACCCTATTTTCAGATACCGCTGGACCAAAGAGATTGAGGCATGGCCCAGTTCCGTAACCAGTTGGACCGCCTCATCGTATTTTTCATCGAAGTCCTCCTCGCCCTGCTCTCCGCCTGAGGTCTCCTTGTCCAGTTCAACAATGGATTCGTCGTAGGCAGGTTTTGCCTGGTTCTTGATGAAGCCTACTATCCGTTCGATCTCCTTATCGGATACATACACGCCATGAATACGGATCAGCCGGGAAGTGCCGGGCGGGATGAAGAGCATATCCCCCGCGCCAAGCAGTTTTTCGGCGCCATGCTGGTCAAGGATCGTACGTGAATCCACCTTGGAAGAAACCTGGAAGGATATCCGGGTGGGGAAGTTCGCCTTGATGACCCCGGTAATTACATCCACGGAAGGACGCTGGGTGGCCAGGATCAGATGAATCCCCGCCGCCCTGGACATCTGGGCAAGACGGGCCAGGGATTCTTCCACGTTCCGCTGGGCTACCATCATCAGGTCCGCCAGTTCATCGATTACAATCACGATATAGGGGAGCTTCAAATGGCCGCATCCCTTATCCGGAGGTGGTGAAACAGCCGCCTGCGTCGCCTCCCCGCTCTCCTCGGCGTTATCGGACCAGAGGACATCCATTGTTGTCTGTTTTGCCCTGTATTTTCCGGAAAGGGCCTCATGCCCTGACTGTTCGAGGAGCCGGTTGTACTGGTCAATACCCTTGGCCCCAACTTCGCTTATGATCTTGTAGCGGCGCTCCATTTCTCCCACGGCCCACTTCAAGGCCTGCGAGGCCAGCTTGGGATCAACCACCACGGGATGTAAAAGGTGCGGTATTCCCTCGTAAGATGAGAGTTCCAGCCTCTTGGGGTCGATCATCAGGAGTTTTACCTCATCGGGCCTCGCCTTTAAGATGATGCTGCAGATCATGGCGTTCAGGGCCACGCTCTTGCCGGAACCGGTAGTGCCGGCGATCAGAAGATGGGGCATCTTGATCAAATCCGCAATCACAGGGCTCCCTACTATATCCACCCCGAGGGCGATCGGCAGTCGATAGGCCGGGTTATGCAGGGAATCATTGTGGAGAACCTCCTTCAGGCGCACCGACTCCCGCTCCGGATTGGGTATTTCCAGACCAACTGCGGCCTTTCCCGGGATAGGGGCGACAATCCGTACGCTGGGGGCCTTCATGGCCAGGGCCATGTCGTCCGAAAGGTTTGTTATCCTGTTTATCTTCACCCCCGGCGCCGGTTCCAGTTCATACATGGTTATGACCGGCCCCGGTCTGACTTCCGTCACCTTTCCTTCCACCCCGAAATCTGCCAGTTTCCTTTCCAGTATCCGTGAGTTGGCAATCAAATATTCTCTTTTTATCCTGGTGTCTTTTTTTTCCGCGTCATCCAGCAGGGTCAGGGGGGGAAGCTGGAACTTCTGCGCGGGCGAGGAGACCACGGGCTGCATGGCACCCTTTTTCTTGAGGGACTTTTCCTTGAACCCCCCCGCAGGTGAATCCGTGATCAGGGGGGAACGTTCCGCCTGTTCCCTGTCCATGTGCCTGTCAGGCCGTTCCCGCTTCAGCCATGAAATGATGCCTCTGAGAGGCAAGGACACCACGACAGCCGCCTTTATGATCTTTGGAACGGAGGCGTTCCATAGGCGGATCAGGGAAAGGTTGAATACCACCATGAGGGAGATGAGAATGATACTGATAAAAAAGATAAAGGATCCGGTCACATTGAGATAAGGATGGGTGAGTGACTTCATGGTGACGCCGGAGATCCCGCCCGTGTTGATCGGCATGGCCTGGAAGACTATCTCTCCCGCAAACGTGCTGAGGAGTCCGCTTGCGCAAAAGATTATTCCCAGGAATCCTGCCGACAAGGCAGGGGTGATCCGGAAGGTATTATCCCGGAAATACCTGAGGGAAATTATCAGGGAAAACAGGGGGATCAGGAAGGATGCGGCGCCGAAGATCTGTACCAGCAAATCCGCACTGTATGATCCCACGAGTCCCAGCAGATTATTCGTCGCGTTACCGGAACTGGTATGACGGCTGAAGGATGAATCCAGTGGATTGTACGATATCAGCGCCAGGAAAAGCACGATTGCCGCGCAGATAAACAGCACGGCGAGTATTTCTCTGGACTTCCCGGATTCTGACTGTTTTGACTTCATGTTAATTTTGACGACCCAAGTAAGAAGTTGAAAGGATGGGGGTCATTATCTGGATTATTCAGATATAAGTCAATATGGAAGTTGCTAACAAATCAAAACGCTTCCGTTTGCAGAAAGACCGATATTTATGTGGCGCACTTCGTTTTCGGTGTACTTGCTGTTAGGAAATGTAAATAAAAATAGGTCATTGGAAATCGCATATCGCTTCGGGAAAGTGTCCTTCCTTTTCGCGCTGCTTTAGCTCATGGTTACGGCTGCGCCAAAGTCGTGAAGCACTTGGAGGGCGGAACCAATTTGCGGTGCTGTGTCAGGGTAGACAATACCAGGGCGAGGCGGCGGAGCGCCGTCCAGTCCCAGCAGGCGTTCCAGTTGAACCAGGGCGCCCAGGGCGGTCAGATGTGTCTGCCCTTTAGGATCAACGATGGTGGCGCAGGCCTTTTTCGGGCTGCCGTTCTCATCCACCCCGGACGCTTCGATTACCATCTCGTGGCTTGCGCCATTGCCGGGGTTGTAGAGCAACGACCGACGCAGAGAGGTGAAGCGATCGCCGCTGATTAACCTCCAAATACCGGATCGGCTTAGCAAAACCAGCAGACTTGTTACCATTGCGTCATCGAAGGCAATACGGGCGGCGACTGTTTGGGCTCCCGTAGTGGCTGGCAAGGTGAGTTGATCAGGCGTGTCGAAACGGTACGCTTTTGCCGAGTAGCCACCGGGGAAAGTGATTTTACGCGGGTCGGTGTACGGGTGAGCCTGCTGCCGCTCACCGTTGAGCATGACTTCAAACGGGGTAGCCAGGCGGTCCATATACTCGGCGGAGTTGGGGCCGGCTTTGTCTTTCAACGAATACAGAATGCTGATGTCAATGCGGTCTACGCCGCGCAACTGATGGGACAGCGCCACAGCAACAACTGCAGCAACGCCAGCCATCCACGCCGACGACAGCATCACAGGCGCACGAAACGACTCGGCAGAAACACGAGCGGCAGCCACTTTTAATCGCTCCGTCCAGCGAGTAATATCCAGATATGGAATCCCGCTGCGCACGGCGTCCATCAATAAGTAATCAAAGGGGTCATTCACGACGGATAAAATCGCGCCCGGCTTTATTCCTTTCAAAGGATCGGGCTGCTCTACATCCAGCATGGCGATGTCGGCATTGGTTAACTTGCGGGCAAGCGTTCCGGCCTTCGAAGGATTCCGTCCGGCAATGATCAACGACAAGCCGGGGTGACGCCGGCGAATAAGCTCTGCTGCCTGTTGCCCTACAACTCCATAACCGCCTGCGATCAGAACTGCATCGTTGGTGTTCATTTTCTTTCCTCCTTGTATCGCGAGATATTTGGTATCATTTGTATGCAAGCATTACCTCGGATGGAAATAGCATTTGCTGGTAATATTCTCTTACTTCAACCCGGAAACCATGTTGCCGTAATCTCTCCGTCAACTTAACTCCACGGCACCCGCCCATGGTTTTAGGAGAAATATTATAAACAAAATCGTATAGTTTACTTCCAAAACTTTCGCCTTCCGTCATATTGACCAAAATGAGTCGTCCACCCTTTTTTAGAACACGTTTGAATTCCAT
>JAXMLI010000199.1:0-8629 GCA_034368785.1 Smithellaceae bacterium
AACCGGAGATGGAGAAGGCCAGGGAAGAGACGAAGGATATTGCCAAAAACCTGGGCGATATCCTGGTCTACGCCCTCTATCCCCAGACGGGGATGCGTTTCCTCAGGTGGAAATACGGCCTGGAAGAGGCGCCGGCGGAGGTGCAGCCCAGGACGATGGAGGATGTCAAGCGGGAAGATGAACTGATCCGCCAGGCACTGAAGGGCGAACTGGTAGCGCCTCCTCCCCCGAAGGAGACGCCGGAGAGGTCGGCTCGGGCGAAAACGTACAACGTCTTTGTGGACGGCGATTATTTCTCCGTCGAGGTGGATGAGCAGGGAGAGCTGTTGATCGAGCCGGAGCCTGGCCGTAAAGCCATCGCCTCGGCGGCGCCGCCGCCCCAGAAGAAGGCCGTTCCCGTCGCGCCGAGACCGGCGGAGCCAAAGGCCAAAGAACCGGTGAAAAACGCCCCGGAAACCGGTGTCGCCCTTAAGGCGCCCATGCCGGGGATCATCGTGCAGGTCCTTTGCCAGGTCGGGTCGGAGGTCAAGACCGGTGATGAGTTGATCATCCTCGAGGCGATGAAGATGCAGAATGCGCTAACGGCGGCAAGTGACGGCAAGATCGCGGAGATCAGGGTCAAGGCGGGCGATTCCGTGGGGGCGGGGGAGGTTTTGATCGTAATTTCGTAACTATTTTGTGCCCTTGCCCCTATGAACCTGTGTGATTACGTTGTTCCAAAAGAAACACACATGAGCCGTTGACTCGCAAAGGGGCGTGAAAATTTGTCAGGCGAGACGCCTGACAAATTGAAAACGATTCATACCCCCCAATAATAGGACAGGCTTCTCGCCTGTCCGTGGGCAGGCAAGAAGCCTGTCCTATTTTCAGATGAAAGAAAGCTACAGAAGGCTGCCGGATACCGAGGCGCCGGGTGCGGGCGGGAGGCGGCGTTCTGTTATTATCTGCGAAGAAATGAGGAGAGGAAAATGCTGATTGACAAGGAGAAATGTATCGGGTGCGATGAATGCCATCCCTATTGCCCCGTGGGCGCGATCAGGGCGGTGGCCGGGGAAGGAAGAAGTGAAATAGACCAGGTCGAGTGCGTGGAGTGCGGCTGCTGTCACGAGCGCTCCGGCGTTTGCCCGGTCGATGCGATCTATATGCCGAAACTTGAATGGCCGAGATGCCTGCGCGAGTATTTCAGCAATCCCAATGTGAAGCATCCCTCGACTACCGGTCACGGGAGAGGCACGGAGGAGATGAAAACGAATGATGTGACCGGCCGGTTCACCCATGGCGTGGTTGGCGTGGGCATTGAAATGGGACGTCCCGGTGTCGGTACGTCCGTAAGAGATATGGAGACCGTGGCGATGGCCATCGCCAGGCTGGGGGTGGAATTTGAATCCCAGAATCCCGTGGCGGAACTGATCGCCGATACAAAAACGGGGAAATTCGACGAACGGGTCTTGAACGAAAGATTCCTTTCGGCGATCCTCGAATTAAAGATTCCCCTTGCCAAGCTAAGAGACGTTCTGGACGCGATCAGGGAGGTCGCGGGAAAGATCGATACGGCATTCAGCCTCGATCTGATCAGTCGTGTCCAGCCCGATGGAAGTACGCCGGCCCTGGCCATTGCCAGGGAGGCCGGATTTGCCCCGAGACCTAACGCGAAAACGAATGTGGGCCTCGGCCGCCCACTATTTGAGGAGGCATGACGTGACGCACACCTTACACCGACAGGGAACCGTTGAGAATCTGAAAGAAGATTATGTCCTCTTGCTTCGGACATCCAGATGGGTGAATCACGAAGGATCGGAAAGAAAAATGCAGCAGATCTGGGAAGTGATCTCCCATTATGAGCAGGATATCGTGAATTTCGGGAACCATTATCCCAACTGGGGCGGGGGGAAACTGTACGACATGGAGGCCTTAAAAAAGGCCAAAAGCCGGATCATCCACGTGGTCTTCAAGGATAGGGAAAAACTCCAGGCCTGCCTGAAGGAAATAAAGGAGAGCGAGTTCGGGATCTCCGCGGTAGTATCGGCATTATGCAGCGAGACGCAAAAGATATGTTCCGAAATCGGCCTGTCACCCCATACGGTCAATTATTCCCTGGGCATTCACGGCAAAACGGATCGGGTACCGGAAGGGGAAGTCCTGGAGATTCATACGATGTGCGGGCATGCCATGGCGTCCAGCCATTTGATTGACCATATGGTAGCAGAGATCAGGAAAGGGAAAATTACCTGCGAAGCCGCCGCGGGAAAGCTCGCCGGGATGTGCGATTGCGGCATCTTCAATACCTATCGCGCGGAAAAACTGTTACGCAAGATGACCTCCCCTCACCCCTGAAGGGCCGATGGGATTTTTCATAAACAGAGGAGATGGCGAGATGCTGGACGAAAAAAAGATGATTGAAGTGGCCGATCAGGTGGTCGGACAGGTGCTGGGCCTCAAGCCCGGTGAAACCGTCTGCATCCTCAGGGATACGGAAGCGGATTCAAACCCCTTTGCCGCGATCCTTTCCCAGGCCGCTCTCAGGGCGGGGGCGGAGCCGGTATCGCTGATCATTGCTGCACGAACGGTCGGAGGTCAGGAGCTGCCGGACCCGGTGGCGGGCGCATTTCTTCGCACCAGCGCCATCATCAATATCACCAAGTGGCCTATCGTGCATAGCAGGGCGGTAAGTGCGGCCCTGGGCGCCGGGGCCAGGAGCTGCAATCTCAGAGGCTATCAGGACGGGATGCTGGATAGTCCCGGGGTCACCACCGACTACGAGGTGGTGAAGCGCAATGCCCTGGCCGTTGATGTTTTACTGGAGCGGGCGCGCCAGATACGATTTACCACCGCCCTAGGCAGCGACGTGACCATGCAGTTGTGCGGACGCAAGGGCAGGGCCCAGACCGGTTTTGCCGATGAGCCGGGTAAGTTCTCCGGGCTTCCGGACGGGGAATCCACCGTTGCCCCGCTGGAAGGGACCACCCGGGGTTGTATCGTGAATCCCTATATCATCGACAAGATCGGGCTGGTGGATGAGCCTTTCCGGATGGAAATCAAGGATGGCCTGATCGTCACGGTGGAGGGGGGAAGGCAGGCGGCACAGCTGCGGGAACTGCTAGAAAAGTCCGATCCCAACGCCCGGCGAATCGCTTCGCAATTTGCGCTTGGCATGAATCCCGACTGCCGCGTCTTTCCCGACACAAAAGAGGTCTCGAAAAAATTGGGGACCCTCCATGTGGCCATGGGGGACAATATCTCCCTGGGCGGTACGATCCAGTCCGGGTTGCACATTGACCTCGTCATCCTCAATCCGACGGTCTGGCTGGACGAAAAAAAGATCCTGGAAAACGGGGAGCTGTTTATTTAACCCTGAGAAAACGAATCTTATTTATTCCGGGTCCTGCTGCCAATCTCCACCTCATTGATCCGCGTTCAGTCTAATAATGAAAGGGGCATCCAAAATGCTTGAAACAATTTCTATTCCAAAAGAACTTGCTGAAATGATAGCGAAGGCCACGACCGGCATGATCAATGATGCCCTGGCCATCCTCGGGCTGAATGGAGGCATTAGAGGAATCCGGCCTGCGCGCGGATTTGAGGACGCCAAGGTCATGGCCAGGGCGACCACGGTTCTTTTCGACGCGCCCCGGCCCGACGGTCCAAAACTGACCATGTACCAGGCCATTCGCAATTCCGCCCCCGGCAGCATCCTGGTGATCGATGGCAAGGGCATAGACGGGCACTTCACCGGAGACAATCAAGGGGAATGTGCCAGGAGGCGGGGATTGACGGGCATCGTCGTGTACGGAGGGGCGCGGGACATTGCCGGTTTCCGGGAGATGGGCCTGCCCCTCTACTGTACCGGGTCGGCAACGATCGACAAACCGGCGGACATTCAAGTTGTCGGCCACAATGTGCCCATCGAAATTGGCGGGGTTACAGTCAGGCCCGGAGATATCATCATCGCGGACGAAGATGGCGTGGTCGCTATTCCCCAAGAGGCTTCGGTCGCGCTCCTGGAGGCGCTTCAGACGATCTTCGAGGTCGAGCAGGCCATGGAAAAGGCCATCCAGGGCAATGCGCCCGACGAGGAACTCCGGGCGATCATTTCCCGGAAAAAACCAAAAAAATGATTACAGCTCGCGAATGGCATCGAATTGATCGGCATACCGGCCGGGATCGATCCGGGCCTCTATGAGGGTGAACGTCGAGGAATTCAAGGCCTCCTTCAGGGCGTCGGCATACCCCGTCTCCGTACCCACGGAAACCCCCCGGCCCCCGAAGGCCTCGGCAATCCTGACGTAATCCGGAGACTGAAACTCGGTACCTACCAGGGAGAGGCCTTTCTTCACCTGTTTTATCCTGATCTGGCTGAGGGTTTGATCGCTCAGCACAACTATCACAGGCGCCACGTCCAACTGCCTCGCCGTCTGCAACTCGGCCATCCGCATCAGAAAGCCGCCATCGCCGCAGAGGGAGACCACCTGTCTCTGCGGGAAGACGAGTTTAGCGGCAATGGCCGAGGGAACGCCAAAGCCCATGGTGCCCAGGGGATTGGACATGAGGATGGAGTTGGGCTGATGGGGGCGCCAGATTTGGCTGAGAAGCAGCTTGGAGGCCCCCACGTCCGTGGTCAGGATCACATCGTCGGCGGTCAGCTCCCGGGTGATATCGGAAACTCTGAAGGGGGCAAGCCCCTGAACAGGCAGGGCCAAAGCGTCGTACACCTTTTTCCGGTAGGCAGGGGCAACCTTTTCATCCCACTTGTGTTCTGCGGGCAGCACCTCGGCCAGGATGGTAAGGATTTCGGCAATATTGCCCACCAGCTCTGCCGAAGCATGGAAAATCTCGTTGAGGTTGGCAACCCGGTCGATGGCGATGATGGGCTGGCGGTACTTCCAGGGCTGGGCCAGCATATCGGCAGGATCCAGGCCCACACCGATGATCAGATCGGCCTTTCCCAGGATGTCCATTTCGAGCTTGCCGCCGATGAAGACACCGGCCGAATAGGGATGGTTCTCCGGCAGCGCCCCTTTTGCCTTGGGGGTACAGAAAACCGGCGCCCCGATTCGCTCGGACAGCGCCTTGAGCTCCAAATAGGCATTATCCCAACGCACCCCCATGCCGGCAATGATGACCGGCGCTTTGGCCCCCTGAATTCTGCGCACCACGCCGCTGAATCCCACAGGTTCCCCTGCGTAAATGCGGGTCATCACCTGCCTGGAAACGGGACAGAGCGGCTTGTCCGTAACCATCTTCCGGGCCACGTCGTCAGGAAGATCGAGCTGGACAGGACCGGGTCGGTCCTCCAGCATGGTCCGGAAGGCCCGCTGCAAGGTCTCGTGGGCCCATTCCGCGGACAGGGTTGCCGTCCATTTGGTTATGCCTTGAAATATCTGCCGATGGTTTAGCGTCTGTCTCAGCACCACCTGGATGGCGCTCCAGGGATAGTTGTCCGACAGGACCAGAAGCGGCGCCCGGTCCAGGTAGGCATAGGCCACGCCATTGGCCACATTGGTGACACCGGGCGAGATGGCCGTCAGGACGACCCCGGGAACCCCGGTCAGCTCCGCTGTGGCACAGGCCATCATGGCGGCGGCGGTTTCGTGGGTGGTCAGGACAAACTGGAGACCCTCCTTCTCGGCGGCGTCCAACAGTTCGATGGTCCCTCCCCCGCCGGGAATCCCGAAAAGGTATCGAACACCCTCACGCTTCAACATCGTCGAAATCAGCTCAACAACACTCGTCATGTACAGGCCCTCAGTTAAGGAGCTGGATGCCCCAGGCTTTACCTGGCACCCTGAATACTCGCTTTTTGTTTGGCCGACCATAGGAAAAAGGCGGGGGGGTGTCAAGAATAATTGCCCCCAATCATTACCGTCCCGACGTTGAGTTTGTTAACTTTGACGACTTCGTAAAAAGTCCGGATGCTGCGTTGCGCTTCATCCCTCCCCCGCCTTCGCGGGGGCAGGCTTGCGGCGTTTCCCGGGGACACGTTCCGATCCCTTCGGGCTTCCGGAACAAGCCCCCTCCCCCGGCGCCTCATTCCTCGTGATTTACGCGCCTTGCCTGCGAACTTTTTACCGCGCCGTCCAAATTTACTCCCCTTTTAGACTTTTCACCGCTTCATCAACTTTGAACCTGAGTAGTTGCAATGGCCAAAGATCGAAACCGCTGGGTTGTTCTGATGATATTCATGATGGCCCACGCGGTAAATGACGGCTTCCTCCGGATACTCCCCCCCCTTCTGCCCGCCATCCGCGAGCATTTCCACCTCTTCTATACGGAATGATGTCTCTGTCGGGGGCGCTTTTCCGCCCTTTGGCGGGGGCATTAATGGACTGGATGGGCCGGCGCAAGCCGGTGGCGGCGGATTTGTCATCGTGAGCATCTCCGTCCTGGGTTTTACCTTGACCAGCACCCCCTGGGTGATGTATCTCTCCATCGCGCTATGGGGAATCTTCGGCGCTGGCCACGCAGGGCTGTCTGATACGTTCATGATTGAATAAATGAGAATCCCGTGGATTGACGATTTCGTAAAAAACGCCTTGCCTTCCCGCACATCCGGGACCTCATTTTCCGCTTGTGCCAAAAATTTGAAGAAAGATGGTAACTACTCAGATAGGCACAGAGGCACAAAGAAAAATGAAGCAGATGAGCCAGTTGCAAAACCCACGGCAAAGACGGCCACGACGGAGCGTGGCCCTCCAAAAGGCGAGGGAATAGGCATGTTTTGGAGACTGGAGGGACGCGCTCCGTCGCGTCCGCGTGGGCTTTGCAGGTGGTTCAGACAGGAAAGATAACTTTGTGCCTTTGACCCCATGAACCTGAGTAGCTACGAAAAAGGGGATAATTATGAAAATCTACATTCTCGATGAGTTTGTGTTGTCTGGCGTGGAGTTCGCCGCCCAGCATGCAGAGGTGGTACGATGGGACGATCCGCGCGTTGATAACTGGCGCGAAGACGCCGAGGGCCTGATGGTTCGCTCGACGCCGTTGAGAGCGGAAGATTTCGCCAGGGCGAAGAAGCTCAGGGTCGTCGCGAAGCAGGGCGTGGGCGTCAATGCCATCGATCTGGCGGCGGCCAAGGCGCACGGCATCCTGGTGTGCAATACACCGGGGGTGAATAGTGAAGCGGTGGCCGAGCTGGCCCTCGCCCTGGCCCTCGCGGTGACCAGGCGCGTGGCGGAGTTGGATCGCCGCATCCGCTCCGGGGAGGTTGTCCGGCGGGCGAATGTTCTTGGTCGCGGTCTTTGGGAAAAGACCGTCGGCGTGATCGGGATGGGCAATATCGGCAGCCGGATCGCCCGCAAATATTACGGCGCCTTCAACACGAAGCTCCTGGCCTGCGACCCCTACGTGCCTGAAGACGTCTGGCCCGATATCCCCCACGAGCGCGTTTTGTCGCTGGCCGATCTCCTGCCGCGAGTCGATCTCCTGACCATCCATGTACCCTTGACCCCGGAAACAAGGCATTTGATCGGACGTCCCGAACTCGCGCTCCTGAAAGAAACTGCGGTTCTCGTGAATACCTCGCGGGGCGAGGTCGTCGATGAGGAGGCGCTTTATGACGCGCTCGCGTCGGGCCGGCTTCTTGGCGCCGGTCTCGATGTTTTCAAGACGGAGCCACCGACGGCGGCTAACCCGTTGGTCAGTTTGTCCACTGTGGTGTCCACTCCCCATGCCGGAGGCGGAACCATCGAGAATCAGGACCTTAGTTCGCTGATAACGGCGCAGGAATTGGTCAAGGTTCTAAACGGCGGTCAACCCATGAACCGTGTAGCGTGAAAGACGATGGAAAGAGGAGCCTGGACCATGCAATTGAAAAAGAATCCGGTAAAACAGGCAATCGTGAAGGGAGAAACCGTATTCGGATTGTACATCGGCATCCCTTCGACCCAGATGGTGGAGCTGGCCGGATATGCCGGTTTTGATTTCGTTCGGATCGACATGAGCCACAATGCCTATGATCTTCCCACCATTGTCAATATGATCAGGGCCGCGGAGGCAAGTGGCGTAACACCCATGGTCCGGGTCGATAACGACCCCCAATTGATCGCGAACGTCCTGGAAGCAGGCGCCATGGGTCTTTTTGTTCCCGACGTATCCACCTATGAAAAGGCCCTGGCCGTGGTGAAATCGGTCTACTTCTCCCCGCTGGGAGATCGAGGCACATACGCTGCGGCCAGAATTGCCCGGTATGGGGAAATCAGCGGTGGTGATTACGCGAAGTGGTCGAATGAGGAAATTCTGCTGGGTGTTCAAATCGAAAGTAAAGAAGCGGCAGACAACCTGGAAAAGATCTTGACCGTTGACGGTATCGAGATGATCGGCAGTGGCCGGGGTGATTTGGCCAACGCCCTGGGCCTTACGGGGCAAAAGAATCACCCCTCCGTTCTTGCCCTGGAAGA
The DNA here is from genome assembly GCA_034368785.1 of Smithellaceae bacterium. Lineage (GTDB taxonomy): Bacteria > Desulfobacterota > Syntrophia > Syntrophales > CAMTWB01 > CAMTWB01. Next base: position 8,394 of record JAXMLI010000199.1, read on the forward strand.
AAAAATTTTTAATGCCGCCAGACAGCGGGGGAAAAGCATTTCGGTAAACCTCGATCCCACCGCCCCGGACTTTGCCCAAACCGTAGCCTTGTGGAAAGGAAAGGCCCAGTGCATTACGCTGGGACATGATATTACGCTGCTCCGCAAGCATTTTGCAGAGGCGATAAACACGGCCCGTCAGAGCTGACGGCAATTTGCCCCGATAAAAATTGCCGACTTCGTAAAAAGTTCCGCAG
>JAXMLI010000200.1:0-13642 GCA_034368785.1 Smithellaceae bacterium
GAACCAAACAAGTTGAATAATCCTTCCTAGCCCTTACGAGAGAACCTCCTGCCGGTCCGCAAGTTCCCTGATTGCCTGATCCCGCAATGGCAAAAGCCCCTCATCAAGTCCTTTTTCGATCAATCCGGCCAGGAAATCGCCGGCCAGGTGCGAGGGCTGCAAGACATAATCGGCGCCCTCCTGATAAAGGGACCTGGCCTGCTGCGCTCCATCTGCCGTAAGAATGATCTTAGCCCCGGGACAGATATTCTTCAAGTGGTTTAATAACCTCTGGTTGGTGGCACCCTTCAGGATATGGTCGGGAATGGTGCAGATCAAGATCCGGGCCTGGTGGATGCCGGCATGGTGGAGGGTCTCGGGATGGCTGATGTCGCCATAAATACACGCTACACCCATGCTGTCCAACTTTTCTTTCACCTGGGGGTTGAAATCGATCACCTTGATCTTCTCGACAAGGGCAGGATGCTTGCTGGTCGCTTCCGCCAGAAAGGCGCTGGCAATCCGGTAAAAACCCAAAAGCACCACCGGATGCGGCCGGGCGGATGAGGTTTGTACCTCTTTACCCAGGTTTTCCTTGAAACCTGCCCGTTGCAAAAGGCCGGTCAGGCATTTCTGGATGGGGTGGCTGTACATGATCAGATAGGTGGACAAAACGGCCAGAATTGAAAAGACCCAAATCAGAGGGGTCGCCTCTTCGGCCCAGAGGTGGCCGTAACCAACGCCAATCATGAGAATCACCAGGGAAAATTCGCTCATCTGGCTCAGGTTGATGGTGGCCAGGATGGACGCCCGCTGCCCGGCCCCCAGGGAATAGAGAATGGCAAATATTCCGAGAATCCTGGTCAGGATCACCACCAGGACGATAATAACCGCTGCAATAATCACGGAAGAATCAGGCAGAGGGATCTGCATCCCCAGGGCGACGAAGAAGAGGGTGATAAAAAAGTCCCGGATGCTCACAACCTTGGCGATTACATCCAGATTATAGGGGAAGGTGGCAAGCGACACCCCGGCAATCAGGGCACCCATTTCCATGGAAAGACCTACTTCGGGACGGGCGGCGATGAGGGCCACCAGAAAGCACCAGCCAAGGCTGATGATCAGGAGCAGTTCGGGCAATTTGGCCACATAACGGAAGAGGCGAGGCAGGAGGTACTTGCTTGCGGCAAAGGCCGCTGTGACAAGCAGGGCGCCGGAGAAGAAGGTCGGCAAAATGGCCATAATATGAGGATTGGCCATGTTGGGCTGCAGGGCCAATATAATGATGGCCCATATGTCCTGGAAAATCAAGATTCCGATCGTGATTCGCCCCGGGAGGGTGTCCAGTTCAAACTTCTCATAGAGCAACTTGACCACGATCATGGTGCTGCTGATCGCAATGGCCAGGGCGAAGTAAAGCCGGGTGACGCCGTCTTGCGTCAGGTTCAAACCCCAGTGATCCAGGAGTGCAAAGATCGCATAACCGAAACCAAGACAAAAGGGAAACTGGAGCAGGCCAGGCAGGATCACCAGTCTTCCGGAGCTGAACATCTTATGCAGATCTATCTCGAGACCGATCATGAACAGGAGCAAAATGAGGCCCAATTGGGAAATCGTGGCGATATCGGCCGGGCCCGTGATCAGGCCAAGGCCGATTGGCCCGAGGAGAACCCCCGCCAGGATGTGCCCCAGGATAACGGGCTGGCGGGCCAGTTTCATCAAGAGGCCCAGGAGGCTCGCACTGACGACGCAGAGGGCAATATTGGCAATCAGCATCTGTCCTTCACCGGCCGCGCCGCCGGCCCGGGCAAGGGCAGGCAGGAGCAGACAACAGAGAATCCCGCCGCCGATAGCAGTGATCCTGATTCGGAACCTGTTCATTTTCTCATCCTGATATGCTGCCAAACTCCCTCCGCATTAGCGGGAACTTTCTTTCAGGGCCAAAAAGGGATGAGCGCTCCCAACATCGGTGTAACCCGGTTGTTTGTGAACCGACCGGCATGCCTTGGTCAATACAAATGGCTTACCAGGAAAAGAAACTCCCAGAAGAGCTGGCCGAAAAAGATGTATCCCGCCGCCGCCAGGGAGAGAAAGGGTCCGAACGGCAGAGCGTATTTCATGTCGCCCCCCTTCACCATAATCGTTAGCAGACCAACGATGGCGCCCAGGAGGGAACTCACGAGTACAATAAAGATCAACGACTGCCAGCCGAGAAATCCCCCGAGCATGGCCAGGAGCTTAATATCGCCGCCGCCCATTCCCTCCCGTTTTGTTATCAGTTGATAGACATAACCGATGACAAAAAGGACCCCGCCGCCAATGAGCACCCCCAGGAGGGCGTCAATGAAACTCATCCCCAGGATAAACACCCCGGCCAGAAAAAAAACAGGGATCCCCGGGAGGGTAATCACATCTGGGATGATCTTGTGTTCGAGGTCGATAAAGCTGATCACCAGGAGAGAGGCGATAAAGATAAAAACGACGAGTCCCGGCCAGGAAAAGCCGAACTGGTGAAAAACAACGAGGGCCGCCAAAGCGGAAAGCAGCTCCACCAGCGGATACTGCCAGGAAATCTTTTCCCGGCATTGCCGGCACCTGCCCCGAAGAAGGAGATAGCTCAGCAGAGGGATGTTATCGTAGAAACGGACCGGGGTACCGCAGCGGGGACAGCGGGACGCAGGAGAGACAATAGAGAGATCATCGGGAAGGCGGTAGATGCAGACATTGAGGAAACTGCCCACAATAGCGCCAAAAAGAAATACCAGGATGTTTGGAAAGATTTGCATTCTTCACCTGCGCTGATGCGATAAAAAAAATTGAAATCGCCTTTTTATTTTTACCTTGCCCTCACCAACGGAGCGCGGGCGTCCCGCCCGCCTTTATTTGCGGCCGGGACGGCCGCGTTCCTTACAAAACAAGTTGACGAAGCTATAATATGATATATGAGGATTGACAAGACAAAATGTCGAGAGGAAACATGACAGACGAAATATTCATGAAAAGGGCGATCGCTCTCGCCAAAAGGGGCGCGGGCCGGGTAAGCCCAAATCCCCTCGTGGGGGCGGTGTTCGTTAAGGATGGCCGGATCATCGCCGAAGGCTTCCATCGGCGTTACGGCGGTCCCCATGCCGAAATCGACGCCCTCGGGAAGGCCGGGGAACCCATCGAGGGAACGACCCTCTATGTCAATCTTGAACCCTGCTGCCACCAGGGCAAGACCCCTCCCTGCGTGGAGGCCATCATCGCCCATCGCCCGGCCCGGGTGGTCGCGGGAACGCTGGATCCGAATCCCGCCGTTTCGGGCAGGGGGATGGAGTTGATCGCCCGGCAGGGCATCGCCACCAGGGTGGGAGTCCTGGAGGAGGAATGCCGACGTCTCAACGAGGTCTTTTTCAAGTATATGGAGACAGGCATCCCCTTTATCACCCTCAAGTACGCCCAGACCCTCGACGGCAGGATTGCCACCGCCTCGGGCCACTCCCGGTGGATCAGTTCACCGGCCTCCCTGAAATTCGCCCATCGCCTCCGGGGCCTTCATGACGGGATACTGGTGGGTATCGGTACAGTAGTTAAAGACGACCCGGAACTGACGGTGCGCCTGGTGAAGGGCCGAAATCCCCTGCGCATTGTTGCCGATTCACATCTTGCCATTTCCCCTGATGCCCGGATTCTGCAAAATCAGGGCGTCGCGCCGACAATCATCGTGACAACAGCACTGGCCGACCCCGTTAAACGGGCGGAACTGGTCAGTCGGGGCCTTGAAATCCTGTCCCTTGGTGAAAACACACCGGCAGGGGTGGATCTCCCCAAACTCCTGACGGCCCTGGGCAAACGGGGGGTATCCTCTCTCCTGGTGGAGGGCGGGGCGAAAATGATCACCTCTTTCCTCGCCACCGGACTGGCGGACAGAATGGTAATAGTGCAGGCGCCAAAAATCATCGGCGCCGGGGTCGAGGCCGTGGGAAATCTCGGAGTAAATCTCATGGATGAGGCCATCAGGCTCCGTTCAATCCGGACCCGCCGCCTGGGCGGGGACCTCATCATGGACGGACGGATTTGCAAAAACTCAGAGCCGCGTTAATCCCGTCGAGCGCGGAGCTGATGATTCCGCCGGCGTAACCGGCCCCTTCGCCACAGGGGTAGAGCCCGGACATGCCAACCGCCTGGCCCTCCTGATCGCGGCAGATCCTGACCGGCGAAGAGGTCCGGGTTTCCACCCCCACCAATGTCGCCTCGGGACAGATAAAACCGGGCATCAGCCGGTCAAAATCCCTGATCCCCTCCCTCAATGCCTTTGAGACAAACTCCGGCAGGACCTCCCTCATATCCGCCGGCGTGGCTCCTGGTCGGAAACTTACCGGTCCGGCCAATATTCCCGGCCCTTCCTCGAGAAAGTCCGCCAACCCCTGGGCAGGCGCCCGGTAATCGCCTCCCCCGAGGCGGAAGGCCCGTCTCTCCCATTCATCCCGGAAAAGTATTCCCCGGAGGGGATCGTCGCCCGGGAAGTCGCCGGTTCTCACATTGACCACCAGGGCGCTGTTCCCCCGGAAGTTGTCTCGCTTATAATCGCTCATGCCGTTAATCAGCAGTTGACCGGGCTCGGACGCGGCGCCGATAATTGATCCGCCGGGACACATACAAAAGCTGTACACGTATCGATCAAGATGCGTTATTCTGGTCTTTAAAACATATTCCGCGGGTGGCAGGCCATCATGACCCGCCCAGCGGCCATACTGGAGCCGGTCAATCATTCCCTGGGGATGTTCGATCCGCAGCCCCATGGCAAAGGGCTTGGCCTCAAGCCGGACACCTATCGTTTGTAGCTTTTCATAGGTATCCCTGGCACTTTGACCCATAGCAAGGATCACGTTCCTCGCGGCAATCTCTTCCTCTCCATTCACCACCAGGGCCGCCGGCCGTCCCTGACTGAGCAGGAAATCCGTAACCCGGGCATTGAACCTCAGTTCGCAACCGAGAGAAAGAAGTCGTTTCCTGAAATTAACAAGGACCATTCTCAACCTGTCGGTCCCGATATGGGGTTTGGCCTCGATCCTGATGCTCTCGGGCGCCCCCAGTTCCACGAGGATCTCCTTGACCCAGCGGCTATAGGGGTGATTCGCCCGGCTGGTGAGCTTTCCGTCGGAAAAGGCGCCCGCGCCGCCCTCGCCAAACTGGACGTTACTCTCGGGGTCCAGCCTTCCCTCCTGCCAGAACGCCTCCACATCCCTGACCCGCTCTTCCAATGCCTTGCCTCGCTCCAAAAGGAGAACGGGCAGTCCGTAAGAGGCCAGTACAAGGGCGGCAAAGAGCCCTGCCGGTCCCGCGCCTACAACCACGGGCCGCTCCTTGATGGTTTTTTCCGGGCCGCTTCCGGTAACTGCCGGATAAGAGGCAAGCACCCCCGGCAGCCCATTTTCCTCGTCCTGCCGCTCAATGGTTATGCCGCCTTCAAACCGGCTCCGCACCGGAGGATTCCCGCGCAGAGAGATTTCGAGGTTGTAAATATAAAATGGCGCCCGGCGTCTCCTGGCATCCAGAGATCGCCGCAGTATCCGCCAGGACGAAATCATCTCCACCGCGATTCCCAGGAGGCCCGCTGCCTTCACGGCAAGGATGTCTTCCGGCTCGTCAAGGGAGATGCGGAGCCCGCTGATAGTATAATTCATGATGTCTCCTTAATCCGTATCATAACACGGGCGGGGGAAAAATGTTCTTGACATTTCTTGCCAGGTTGTACAGAAGAGTTGCTTCCTGGCGCAAATCAAGGAACATTATCACGAATCTACGCCCTCCCCCGGTCCTTCGGGGATTCCTCTCTTCCGGGCAGGGCGACGATTCAGAGGGCAGGGTAACTTGAAGGGTAAAATCACCATACGAGAAGAGTTCTGCAAGGAGTGTCATTACTGCCTCGCGGTCTGTCCGACCGGGCATATCGCCGCCGGCGCGGTCTTCAATTCCCGGGGGTATCGTCCCATCGTCATCAATCCCGACGGTGAGGCCTGTACGGGCTGCGCACTTTGCGCCCTGGTTTGTCCGGATATCGCTATCGAGGTTTACCGTGAATAAAGTGCTTATGCAGGGCAATCATGTAATTGCCGAGGCGGCCATCCGGGCCGGTTGCACCTTCTACGCCGGCTATCCCATCACGCCCCAGAATGAAATCCCCGAATACATGTCGGAACAGCTCGAAAAGCGGGGCGGCGTTTTCATTCAGGCGGAAAGCGAGGTCGCCGCCATCAACATGGTGGCCGGCGCCGGCGCGGCGGGCGCCCGCGCGATGACCTCTTCCTCCAGTCCGGGCATCTCGCTGAAACAGGAGGGGATTTCCTCCATGGCCGCCTGCGAGATACCCGCGTTGATCGTAAATATGATGCGGGGCGGCCCCGGCCTCGGCAACATCCGTCCCTCACAGGGGGATTATTTCCAGGCGACCCGCGGCGGCGGTCACGGGGATTACCGGATAATCGTCCTGGCCCCGGCCTCCGGTCAGGAGATGGCCGATTTAACCATGGCGGCCTTCGATCTGGCCGATCAATACCGATCACCCGTGATGATCCTGGCCGACGGGATGATGGGGCAGATGATGGAGCCCGTGGTTTTCCGGGAACCAAAACCCCGTAACTACGATACAAAATATGCCATGACCGGCGCGGGGACCGGGAAGAGTAAAATCATCAAGGGCCTCATCCTCGATCCTTACGAGATGGAGGAGAATAACTGGCGGCTGGCCCGCAAGTACGCCCGGATCACGGAACAGGAGACCAGCTGCGAGTCCTACCTGACGGATGATGCCACAATGGCGATAGTGGCTTACGGCACGGCCGCGCGGGTGGCCAAGGGCGCCATTAAGCGGCTCCGGGCTGACGGGCTCAAGGCCGGGCTCTTCCGGCCCATCTCGCTCTGGCCCTACCCTTCGGTCGCGCTCAGAGAACTGGCGGAAAGAATCAAACAGTTCTTCGTCTTCGAAATGAGTACCGGCCAGATGGTGGAAGACGTCCATCTGGCCCTGAAGGGGTCGGCCGACGTCGTTTTCCACGGAAGGCCGGGCGGGGTAGTGCCGACGCCTGCGGAACTGGCGAATGTGATCTACAGGCAATATCAAAATGGGAAGGCCAGATGAAAAATATTTTCAGCAAACCAAAATGTTTTAAAGACAATATCTTCCATTACTGCCCGGGATGCGGCCACAGCATCGCCCATCGGCTCCTTGGCGAGGTAATTGATGAAATGGACATCAGGGGGATCACCGTTGGCGTCCCCCCCACGGGATGCGCCGTTTTGGCCTATAACTATCTGGATATCGATATGATCGAGGCCCCTCATGGCCGTGGACCAGCCATGGCAACCGCGATGAAGAGGGTCCTCCCCGACCGTGTGATCTTCACCTACCAGGGAGATGGAGACCTGGCCGCCATCGGCATTGCGGAAAGCTTTCATGCCGCCAACCGGGGGGAAAACATCACCGTCATCTTTATCAACAACTGCGTTTACGGCATGACCGGCGGCCAGATGGCGCCAACCACCCTTTTGGGACAGAAGACCACCACTTCACCCTTCGGCAGGGGGGCAACAAGCGCCGGATTTCCCGTCAAGGTGAGCGAGATGATCTCGAGCCTGGGGCGCACCGCTTATGTGGAGAGGTGCAGCCTCACCTCCCCGGCGGGGATAAGAAAGACAAAGAAGGCCATCAAAAAGGCCATCCAGTATCAGATGGACGGGATCGGTTATTCCCTGGTGGAGATTCTCTCTCCCTGTCCGACCAACTGGAAGATGACCCCCCTGGAATCCCTGAAATGGATGGATGAGGTAATGGTGAAGGAATTTCCCCTGGGCGTCTTCAAGGATGTGATGGGCAAGGACAAAGAGGAGGTAGTGACCCATGCTGGTTAAGACCGTCTTCGCGGGCTTTGGAGGCCAGGGGGTGCTGATGATGGGTTACAGCCTCGCCCACAGCGCCATGTCTGCAGGCTACGAGGTCACCTACATGCCCACCTACGGCGCGGAGGTTCGTGGCGGGACCGCCCACTGCACCGTCGCGATCGGCGACGAGGAGATCGCCTCCCCCATCGCCTCCCAGCCGGAATACCTGGTGGTTATGAACGGTCCATCCCTGGCCGCCTTCCAGAGCATTGTCGCCCCCGGGGGGGCGATATTCCTCAATTCCTCTATCGTAAACGAAGCCCCCCGTCGTAATGATGTGGAGGTCTATAAAATTCCCGCTGTCGAGTTCGCAGACCGGCTAGGAAATGCCAAAACGGCAAATATCGTCATGATGGGAGCTCTGGTGAAGAAACTGGCCATTATCCCGCAGGAGACCTTTCTGCAGAGTATCGAGGCCATCCTGGGGGGAAGGAAAAAATCCGCCCTGGAAATAAACCGCCGGGCCTTCGGCGAAGGTTATAATTATCTTTGATAATTTCGAATAGCAGGAGAAATACTGGTGGCAATAAATAGCATCTCCGTCAGGCTGGGCTTCGAACCCCAGGCCCTCTCCAGACTCAGCGCCCTGCTGTACCGCGAGGATCTGAGCCCAGAATCCATTCTTGTCTCCCTCGAAGCCGATGGTTATCTTGCTCATATCATTGTCTCTGATTCGGAGAAACTGGTCACCCTGCTTACGAGCCACCATTTCTCCCATGAAGCGAGACCGGTGTTGGCGGCGGCGATACCCGACCAGCCCGGGGGGCTTCATGTGATCTTGAAAATCCTCGATCGGGCCGCCATCAGGGTCAATCGCGTTTATCCAACTTTAAGTCAATTCGGACGCGGCGATTTTTTGATCCTGGATGTCGATGATATTGACCAGGCCAGGGAATTGCTGAAGGAAAACTGGATTCACCTGGCGGAATGATTGCGGATCTTCCAAGGAAGTCATGGCCGTATCGGCGGAAAAAGAGCAGGCCCTCCGGGAGAGGATGGCGCGCCTCGGGGTAACGGAAAAGGATCTGCAGGAGACCTTCATCCGTTCATCCGGTCCCGGGGGACAGAAGGTCAACAAAACCTCCTCATGTGTACAACTCGTCCATCTCCCCACAGGCATCTCCGTCAAATGTCAGCGGGAACGATCCCAGACGCTGAACAGATTCCTCGCCCGTCGTATTCTTTTAGATCAGCTGGAAGGGGTAAAGGGCGGGATGAAGGTGAGCGACATGGCGGATAAGATCAGGCGCAATAAGGACCGACGGTTGAGGAGGGGCAGGACTAAATCCATCCCGGCAGATCCTGCGGCTCAAGCAGATCCGTAAAGTCAACAGGCCATGACCACCGCTGACAGCGGCTGTCATGGCCTGTCATGAAAAAGAAGATGTAGGCGGAAGAACCGGAACGCTCAACCAAAAATATACTTGAGCAACGGGTTCGCGTAAAGGATGACCAAGGCGATAACCAGGGCGTAAATTGCGAGGGATTCGATCATGGCAAGACCGACCATCATAACCAGCATGATCTTGCCTTGGGCTTCGGGGTTTCTTCCCACCGCCGTGACGGCGCCGTTCAGGCCGTTACCCATGGCCAGACCGGTCGCGATGGTGCCGGCCGCCATAGTCAGGCCCGCGGTAAATACGCAGATGGCGATTACCAGCGCTTTACTGTAATCGGCTGCGGGCGCCTCACCTGCGGCGAGAGCGACAGTCGCCGAGACAGCGGTCATGGCAATGGCAATTGCGCCAGATACAAAATATTTCTTCATTCTTCCCTCCTCATGCTATTCCACCCAGGTGGATTATTGGTTTTTCGTGATTGTTATACGTTCCAATTGACGCTGTTCCTTAAACGAGGGGTGGTGTAATTGTCAAGAAATATTTTTAGGAGGTTGCTCTTGATTTTATCAGCGCCCTGTAATAGGTTGGCGGCGATTTTCCAAACTCCCTTGGGGACAGATTTCAAATCTGTCCCCATTTTCCAGGAGGACTATAGATGAAAACATCCGAAACCCTTTTTGCACAAGCCAAAAAATTGATCCCCGGCGGGGTAAACAGCCCCGTGCGCTCCGGCAGTTCTGTCGGCGTCACACCCCGTTTTATCAGCCATGCCAGCGGTTCGATGATCTATGACGCGGACGGACGGGACTATATAGATTACGTCCTTTCCTGGGGACCCATGATCCTTGGTCATGCTCATCCCGCAGTCGTGGAGGCCATTCGGGCAGCGGCCGGCAAAGGTACCAGCTACGGGGCGCCTACTGAACTGGAGACCCGTATGGCCGCGATGATTTGTGAGGCCTTCCCGTCGGTCGAAATGGTGCGTTTTGTGAGTTCCGGCACCGAGGCCACCATGAGCGCCCTCCGGCTGGCCAGAGGTTACACCGGGCGAGACAAAATCGTCAAATTCACCGGATGTTACCACGGTCACGGCGACTCCCTCCTGGTAAAGGCCGGGTCCGGTCTGGTTACCCTGGGCATCCCCGGCAGTCCCGGAATACCCCGGGCACTCGCGGAGCTGACCATCTCCCTGCCGTACAACGATCAAGAGGCCGTGCGCGGGACGCTTGATCGCTGGGGCGATGAGATTTCATGCCTGATTGTGGAACCTGTTGCGGGCAATATGGGGGTAGTGCCGCCCGAACCGGGGTTTCTCCAGTTTCTCCGTAAGATAACCCGGGAAAAGGGGATTGTCCTCATCTTCGATGAGGTCATCACGGGCTTTCGGTTCACCTATGGGGGCTGTCAGAATCTCTTCGGCATAGAGCCTGACCTGACCTGTCTCGGAAAGATTATCGGCGGCGGCCTTCCCGTAGGGGCCTTTGGCGGCAGACGGGAAATTATGGAATGCCTGGCGCCGCTCGGTCCGGTCTATCAGGCAGGCACCCTCTCGGGCAATCCCCTGGCCATGTCGGCGGGAATTGCCACCCTGGAAATTTTGAAAGGAAGTGCCGATCAATATAAAAAAATTGATGCCGATACGGCCTCCTTCTGCGGCGCGCTCCGGGGCAGGCTGGCCGAGGCGGGAATAGCGGGCCGGATAAACCGGGCAGGTTCCATGTTCACCCTCTTCTTCACCGACCGGGAGGTGATCGATTATGAGACGGCCATCCTCAGCAACACCGCTGCCTATGCCGGTTTCTACCGGGAGATGCTGGCTTTGGGCATCTATCTGGCCCCTTCCCAGTTTGAAGCCGCCTTCGTCTCCTTCGCCCACACCTCTGAGGACCTGGGCAAAACCCTTGAGGCCTGCGACAAGGCTTTGAAAAGGCTGTAGGCTGAAGTAACAAAGTAGGTCAGGCGTCCCGCCTGACCGGGCAAGCAAATGGCGAGAGACATGAATGCTCTCATGTCAGGCGGGACGCCTGACCTATGATAAATGGCCTCGTATGGCGCTTTCCTACAGTCTAAAAGCCCTCAGTCTATTATCTACCTGAGCAGTTACAAGAAATTGCATATCTGAAGGCTGATGAACTCGTTAAAAGAGGGGTTTTCAAACTGTTTACCGCCGCACCAGGAAATAGGGTCTCGATGACACGTTTTTTTCTCTTCCCCCTGATTTACCTCTCCGTCTTCGTTACCGGCTCCGCTGGTCTCATCTACCAGGTTACCTGGCAAAAATACCTTCAGAGGCTCCTGGGCTCTGATAACATTGCCACCGCCATCATCCTCGGGGTCTTCCTCGGGGGACTCTCATTGGGGTACTATCTCTGCGGAATACTCACCACGCGCATCCGCAATCACCTCCGGGCATATGCCGTCCTTGAGCTGATTATCGGCGGCTGGTGTCTTTTATTCCCCGTCTTTTTTGATCAGATAAACGCCCTGAGCGCCTCCTGGGGCTTCCATTATCCCTTCTGGATAATCATCCAGGGCATGATCGCTTCTTTCATTCTGATGGGGATACCCACCATCTGCATGGGCGGCACCATCCCCTTTCTCACCCGGGCACTGACCACCCACCTGGCAAAAGCGACCGCGGTGAACTCCCTGGTTTACGCGGTCAACACCGCCGGGGCATTTGCCGGCGCCCTCCTGGCCGGTTTCTATCTGATCCCCGCATATGGATTGCCCCTCACGATCATGGGGGCGTCGCTGATCAACATCCTCACCTTCCTGTTTTTTTACGGTATTTCAAAGTACAGGAATAATTTTAATCTTGAAGACCCCCCGGCAGCGGACAGCCATCCACCACAACCGCCACCTGCGGCGGAATCAGACGGCCACATCTCCGTTTTCGCCCTTTACGCCACGGCCTTTCTGAGCGGGTTCTATGTGATGACCCTGGAGAATGTCTTCATCCGGCTCGCGGCGCTTTCCTTCGGGAGTTCCTCCTACTCGTTCTCCCTTATCATTTCTATCTTTATCTTCTGCATCGCCGTCGGCAGTTTTTTCGTGAGCAGGCTCAGGGTCATCAGGGCTAACTATCTTTTTATAAACCAGCTGGCTATCGCCTTAGGCCTCGCGGCGATCTATCTTGGCCTCGACAGCATGCCCTACCTGGCCCACCTGATACGGATCAGTTTCCAATCCAACATGGCGGGCTTCTGGTCATATTATCTGGCACTCTTTCTCATTTTGCTGACCATTCTTTTCCTGCCCGTCTCTCTGATGGGGGCGACCCTGCCCCTCATCTTCCACGGCCTCCGCCGAGATATGGCAACATTGGGAAAACATGCCGGGTACATCTTCTCCTGCAATACACTGGGCAGCCTGCTGGGAAGCCTTGCCGGGGGGGTCCTGCTCTTTTCCCTTTTTGACATACCCGCCGTATATCTCGTCGCCGTCATGCTGGCAGCATTGTCCGCCCTTCTCCTCGCCACTCGTCTCGGCAGAAATTACCTGCTTCCCGCCGGCGCGTTGCTCTCTCTCATCTTGATAATGCTTATAACCAGCCCTTTTTACGATAAGAGCCACTTCAAGCTCGGAACATTCCGGAGTACCGGGGTTCTTGATTTCTCCTTCGCGGGGCCAAAGGTATTTTTCGAGAAATTCAGTTTGGGCCGGATGATTTTCTACCGGGACGGCGTCACCGCTACCGTATCCGTCCTGGAAGACAATAGAGAAGATCGGGAAGGCCGGAAGGGCAAGGCCATTATCGTCAATGGCAAATCCGATTCCCATACCATCGGTGACACCCATACCTTGAAGCTCCTGGCCCACCTTCCCCTGTTGCTGTCTCAGCGGATCGAAGACGTCCTGATCATCGGCATGGGGACGGGGGTTACCGCCGGAGAGGCCACCCTTTACCCGGAGGTAAAAAGGATCGATGTGGCCGAAATATCACCGCAAGTCATTGAGGCCCAGGCCCACTTCCGCGACTTTAACCGGGATCTGTTGAAGGACAGCCGCGTCAGCATCATGCTGGGCGACGCCCTGCGGATCATGACGAGAAGTGAAAAGAAGTGGGATGTGATCATTTCCGAACCAAGCAACCCCTGGACCGCCGGGGTGGACCAGCTGTTCACCAGGGAATTTTACCGCAAGGCAAAGGGACAGTTGCAGGAAAATGGACTCTTCCTTCAGTGGCTTCATCTCTACTCGGCGGACATGAAGATGCTGGGAATGGTGTTTAACACCTTACAGCAGGAATTCCCCCACATCCGGGTATTCTTCGGAAATCCCAAGGACTTGCTCATTCTCGCCTCCTCTTCCCCGCTGGGTGAAGAAAACATCAGAAACGCCGAGCGCGTCCTGGCGGGTAACGCCAAGGTCCGCGATTCCCTGCAGGAGCTGAACAAACA
>JAXMLI010000201.1:0-18835 GCA_034368785.1 Smithellaceae bacterium
GTCGAAAAATAGACCAACTGCGACGGCTATGTAAAAAGTTCCGCAGGCAAGGCGCACAAATCCTGAGGAATGAGGCGTCGGGGGAGGGGGCTTGTTCCGGAAGCCCAAAGGGATCGGAACGTGTCCCCGGAACACGCCGCAGTGACGAGGGATGCAACGCAACACAGCATCCGGACTTTTTACGAAGTCGTCAAATATACTGTCCTCCGTCCACCTTAATCACCTCGCCCGTGACATGCCGCGCCTTGTCGGAGGCGAGAAAGACGATCACCGCCGCCACATCTTCCGGCTGGCCGACCCGGTTCAGGACAATCTCGTTCAAGGCCAGGTCGATCACCTTTTCCCTGGCCTCGGACTCCCGCAGCATGGAGGTTTCGATGAGACCAGGGGCCACGGCGTTCACATTTACGCCAAAGCCGCCAAGTTCCTTGGCCAGGGCCTTCGTATAGCCGATGATCCCCGCCTTGGAGGCGCTGTAATTGGTCTGACCGAACTTCCCCCGGAGGCCGTTGATGCTGGTGATATTGATGATCTTTCCGTACTTCTGCTCTTTGAGAAGCGGGGCGACGTGACGAACAAAGTTGAAATAGCCCTTCAGATTCACCTCGATCACCCGGTCCCACTGCTCTTCGGTCATCTTCCAGGAAACGCCGTCCCAGTTCATCCCGGCGTTATTCACCAGAATGTCTACCCGTCCCATGGCCGCCAGGGCCTCCTGGACCACGCGCTGGGCGTCGGCAAAGGAGGAGGTGTCGCACTTGAGGGCCAGGCCGATTCGGCCCATCCCCCGGATCTCTGCCTCGAGCTTCCGGGCTTCCTCCTCGTGACGGCGGTAGGTGAAGCAGACGTTGGCCCCCTCCCGGGCAAATTCCAGGGCGCAGGACTCGCCAATCCCCTGGGATCCGCCGGTGACAATCGCGTTTTTTCCTTCCAGCAGCATATTCACCCTCCACTATTATTCTTTTATTCTTTTTTGGGCTTGGGCAGGACCGCCTCCGCAAGCTCCTCGTCAAATATGGCACCCCGGGATACGAGTCGGCGGTACTCGATGAAATCGATCAAATCCTGGCCGGTAATCTTCTTCGTGTTGAAGGCGGTGAAGCCGAGACTGGCCTCCGTGGCCATGTTGGCGGCCAGCCAGTGGCGGTTGATCACCTTGGCCTGGTCCCAGAAGAATCTCTTTTTGAGCCTGATCCCCTCGACGCTCTTGATAAGACAACCGGGGAAGAGATTGGTAAAGGTCCAGAGGATCTTATTGACCTCGTCATCGACCAGGGCAAAGTCGGTTTTGGCCTGCCGGACATAGGCCAGGGCCTCTTTCCCGGCGGCGCCGGTTTTGAACTCGCCGTAGACGATTTCTCCGTCATCCACATAGCAATCGGTAATCACCGCCGGGTTCCGGACCCATTTGTCATTTTCCCTGATGACAGGCACACACTTGGAAAGGAGGCCCAGTCTTTTCATTTTGTAGCCGCTCCAGAGCTCACAGGAGATACAGTTCCACATGGCCAGCTCCATGGGCAGCATCCAGGGGAGAAAATCCGAACTGCCGCCATCGGGGGCGGAACCATGCCGGGGACCGGCCTGACCGAAAATGGCGAGATCGCTCGTGATGGTCAAATCGCAGGCCATGCCTATCTCCTGCCCGCCGGCCACCCGCATCCCGTTGACCCGGCAGATGGTGGGTTTCTTGCAGCCCAGGATGGCGTCCACCATGGCGATAAAGAGGTCCATGTAAAGGCCGTACTCATTGGGACGACCCGCGTAATACTCGGCGTACTCCTTCGTGTTCCCACCGGTGCAGAAGGCCTTGTCCCCCGCAGCGGTGAAAATGGCGGCGACAACGCTGTTGTCCATGGAGGCCCGGTGAAAGGCCGCGATGACCCCCTTCACCATGCCGGTGTTGTAGGAGTTGTATTGCTGGGGATTGTTGAGGGTGATCCAGGCCGAATAGAGGCCTTCCACGGCCTTCCCGTTCTGGTCGATGATGGGCTTTTTTTCGTAAATGACCCCGGGGGCCTCCCTGGAGAAATACTCATCGCCCCAGAGATGATGATTTTTTTCTTCAGATTCTCGCGGAATCCAGCTAAGATCAGCCATGTTCAACCTCCCCTATGTTTTGATGTATCACTGATTGTTCTGCTGAACGGAACTACTCAACAAAGTATCGACTGCCCGGCGCGCGAGTGGCAAAAAACATTGGAAAGAGAAGGCCTATTAAAAATACGGGAGAAAGAATGGGCCGGATGCAGGCATAGCTGACCCAGCCGCTACAATACAGCTACGGTTATTTTTGTCAAGAAAAATGTTTCCTCACCATAAGACTGAATCTTTACAAACATTTTCCCTTGACATTATTAAAATGGCTTTTTATAGTTACATTGTAGTTAAGTTGTAACTAGATGTTTGAAACAGGCGGAAAAATTCAAGGCGTCCCCCTATTGTCCTTAGGCTGCCATAAACATGAACATCGCCGCTTATGGCTATGGCGGTGGAGATACCTGAGCGGGGTTTGAAAATGAGATACGCAGAGACAGGGTTTAATCTGGAAATCGATCTGTCCCGGGGAAACATTGAGCGGGTAGCAACTGACCCGGAATTAACCAAACTTCATCTCGGGGGATTAGGCACCAACGCCAGGATATTGTGGGATCGGGTCCCCCCGGATGCGGACCCCTTTTCTCCGGAAAATCTGCTCATATTCGGCACGGGCCTGTTATGCGGCACACCTGCTCCCGGCGCTAATCGCACCATTGTTTCCACCTTTTCTCCCCAGACGCAGTTAATGGCCTTTTCCATGATGGGTGGGTTCTGGGCGCCGGAATTAAAGTACGCCGGTTATGACAAGGTGATTATTCGCGGCAAGTCCCCCGATCTGATTTATCTGTGGATCCACAATGACAAGGTGGAGATACGCGACGCCTCTCATTTGCAGGGCAAAGGCGCTCTTGAAACTGCGGAACTTATCCGGCAGGAGTTGAATGAACCGAAGGCCCAGGTGGCCGCTATCGGCCTGGCCGGTGAAAACAGGGTCTATTTTGCCTCCATCGAGCAGGGCCGCTCCAGTGCCAGCCGGCAAGGATTAGGCGCCGTTATGGGAGACAAAGGTTTAAAGGCGATCGCGGTTCGCGGGACAAAGGACGTCAATATCGCCCGGCCGGCCGAATTCATGGATCTTTGCAACGATGTATTGAAATACATACAGTTCCGGGAAAAAAATCCGATCCCGGGGGTAATACCCATTTTAGCCGTGCTCGGGTCGCCGCAGGAGATGGCAATCCATGATGAGGCGTGGCATACCCAGAATTTCATGTGGGGAAATTCCCGCGACCGCAGAAAAGATTTCTGGAACGAGGAAGTCGAAAAAAAGTGGACGGAGACCATGGAAAGTATGCGGACAAGGCTGATCAGTTGCTATAACTGTCCGCTCAAATGCGGGGCGACCATTTCCGTCCCGGGGCGTCCGACATACATGATGAAGTGCTTCTCGAAGCTTACTTATACTATGGCAGCCTATTCAGACCTGGATTTCGGTTTCAGGATCGCTCAGCGTGCTACGGAATATGGCGTGGACGGATACTCGACCCCGCAGGTTATGGCCTTCGCCCTCGAGCTTTATGAAGCCGGCATCTTGACCGACCAGGACATGCCGGGAATGCCGTCCGACACCGAAGGGAGATTTTACTGGCTGCTCGACAAGATTGTCCGGCGGGAAGGGATAGGCGATGTATTGGCCAACGGCACCTATTGGGCGGCCCGGCAGATTGGTAAAGGCGCAGAAGCATACGCTCATAATAACATAAAAAAACATGAGCAGCTGCCCCTCAAGTTGTCAATGCTGAATCCCGTTTATTTCCTTATGTACGCTACCGGCGAGAAGATAAACATTACCCAGATCGAAGGGCAGTACCCCCAGGGGCCTTTTCCCACGATGGAGGAGAGAGAAGCGTTCGTCAAGGATTGGTTCCAGGTTCCCGATGACAGGTTCAAGCAATATTTCCTGGACTGGGAACCGCGCGGAGAACGCGCCAATCCATATTACCCGACTGTTGAAATGTCCTGTGAGATTGTCGACTGGCAGGAGAGGATGCACTACATCGATGACGCCCTCGGGGTGTGCGCAGGTTTGTCGTCCTTTCACATGAAGCCTCCCTATCATATGCACAATTTTCCGGCCTTGATCTCGGCGGGGGCCGGGATCGAGATGGATGAATCCGGGCTGACGCAGGCAGCCAGAAGGAACCGAACCCTGGTCAGGGCCATCAATATAAGAAGAGGCATGAGGAGAGCCGACGAGAAGCCGCCTGAAGACCATTGGAAGAAAAGATTTCCCGAGCTTGAAGCAGAACTCCTGGACGCCTATTACAAATTCAAAGGGTGGGATAATCAGGGCATCCCCACGAAAGGGTGCTTGCACGAACTTGGCTTGGATTACGTGAGCGAAGACTTCCTGCAGAGGGGGATCCTGACGAATGATAAAGGCGCTCCCGCCAATGAGAAGCCGGCGTAAACAGACAAAAAACAAGCGAAGGGGTGGCGACCGTCATGGCTGAGAATAAAAAGAGAATAATCAAAACAATAAAAATCGATGTCGATAAATGCAATGGTTGCCGGGCCTGCGAGGTAATCTGCTCCGCCTTTCACGCCGCGCCGAAATACAGCGGTAATAATCCGGAGAGGTCGCGGATTCGGGTGATTCGCGATCCGCTACGAGACATATATGTGCCTGTTTACGCGGGCGAATACACCGCCGCCGAATGCATGGGCAGAGACAAATATACGATTGACGGAAAGGAATACGACGAGTGCGGTTTCTGCCGGGCTTCCTGCCCGTCCAGGGGGCTTTTCAAGGAACCCGATTCCGGCCTCCCTCTCAAATGCGATATGTGCGAAGATGATCCGCCGCAGGAAAAGCCCTTGTGCGTTCAATGGTGCCTGAATGACGCCCTGACTTACGAAGAAAGGGAAGAGGAGGCGGAAGAAGAGGTGAAGCTGGACGAGATGGAGACAGGGTTGGAGTCGTTGGCAAGCAAATATGGATTGCAGAAGGTAAGGGATGCCGTCGCCCGCATGTCCATGAAGGACTGAAAATCAAGATTAAAGAAGAGGGTCAAGAAAGACAGTGGAGACAGTCGCCCCCTACAAAGAGATCATCGATGTCATAAAAGCCAGCGGCGGAGAGGCATTCAAAAGATGCTTCCAATGCGGATTATGCGATGTTGTTTGTCCGTGGAACAGGGTTGCAACTTTCAGTATGCGCAAGCTGGTCCGCGAGGCCACGTTCGGCTTGACGGATATTGAAAGTGAAGAGATGTGGCGTTGCACTACCTGCGGAAGATGCCCCGTGCAGTGCCCCAGGGACGTAAAACAGATAGAATCAGGGGTGGCCTTGCGCAGGATCGCCACGGAATACGGGGTTTTCCCACCTTCTGTCAAGCCTGTCCGCACCGTAAGCGGGAGCCTTGTCGGCGAAGGCAACCCCTTGAATGAAGAGCGGGGAAAGAGGGCGGATTGGGCGGAGGGCCTTCCCGTAAAAACGTTCACCGAGGGGATGGAAATTTTATATTTCCCCTGCTGCTATCTCAGCTATGACCCAAGATTGAAAAAGGCGGCCAGGGCAACGGCCACGATCCTTAACAGGGCCGGGGTGGATTTCGGGATCCTGGGCGAAAAAGAGAACTGCTGCGGAGAAAGCATCCGCAAGACGGGCGACGAGGAGGTATTCAAACGCCTGGCCAGGGAAAACATCAAGACCTTTATCGATCACGGGGTGAAGAAGATCCTCGTTTCCTCCCCTCATTGCTACCATGCCTTCAAGAACGAGTATCCCGAATTTATGGTGAACTTCGAGGTGGTTCATATCTCCCAATATTTATTCGCGCTTGTTAATGAGGGAAGGATTGAGCTCACCAAGGAGTATGGGAAGAAGGTTGTCTGGCATGACCCCTGTTACCTGGGGCGCCATAACGGCATATATGACGAGCCCCGCGAAGTCTTGAAGAAGATCCCCGGTCTGGAGCTGAAGGAGATGCCTGAGTCGCGGGCAGACAGTCTCTGCTGCGGCGGCGGAGGAGGCAGGATCTGGATGGAAACCCCCAAGGGGGAGAGATTCTGCGATCTCAGATTGGCACAGGCTGTCGGCGTCGGGGCCGAGGTGCTGGTTACTTCCTGCCCCTATTGCATCACCAATTTTGAAGACAGCAGGTTGAACCGGGAGGATAGTGAAGCCATCGAGATTAAGGACATCACGGAGATTCTCCAGGAAGCGATAGAGAAGACCGAAAAACCCGATGAGGTGAGGGAAAGTGGAAAAAGAACAGCAGCTTCGTAAAAGTTTCGCGGCCGGCAATTTTGGAGATGTTCTGGTTGTCGGCGGAGGGA
Organism: Smithellaceae bacterium; assembly: GCA_034368785.1. GTDB lineage: Bacteria > Desulfobacterota > Syntrophia > Syntrophales > CAMTWB01 > CAMTWB01. The sequence goes on from JAXMLI010000201.1 coordinate 6,382, forward strand.
TCAGCGGCATTCAAGCCGCGCTTGATCTCGGCACGGCGGGTTTCAAGGTTTACCTTGTTGACAAGGCGCCGTCCATTGGCGGCCATATGGCGCAGCTCGACAAGACCTTTCCCACAAATGACTGTTCCATGTGAATACTCTCACCTAAACTGGTCGAGGTCGGCCGGCATCCCAACATAGAGGTCCTGACCTATACCGAGGTTGACGCGGTAGAAGGGGAAGCAGGTAACTTCAAGGCAACCCTGATCAAAAAGCCCAGATACATTGTAGAGGACAAATGCACGGGTTGCACTACCTGCGTGGAATACTGCCCGGTCAAGTGCCCCGATCAATTCAATCAGGACATATCGAAGAGTAAGGCCGTCCATATATTCTTCGCCCAGGCGATTCCCCTGGTCACGTATATAGATGAAAGCTGCATTTACCTCAAAGAGAAGAAATGTCGCATTTGCGAAGCGGTATGTAAGAATAACGCCATAGACTTCAATCAGACGCCGGAGAAGGTAGAGGTAAATGTCGGGGCGATAGTTCTGTCTCCGGGTTATGAGCCGTTTGATCCCAAGCTGAAGGAGGAATATCGCTACGGACAATTTGTAAACGTGGTAACCAGCATGGACTATGAAAGGCTCTTATGCGCCACCGGCCCATACGAAGGCGAGATAAGGCGCGCTTCCGACAGGAAGCATCCCCATAAAACAGCCTGGATTCAATGCGTCGGTTCCCGGCGGGTTACCCCCGGCGAAAACAGCTATTGCTCAGCCGTATGCTGCACCTATACCCAGAAGCAGGTGATCCTGACAAAAGAGCATGACTCCGAGGCCCAGTGCGCCATATTCCATAACGATATTCGTTCCTATGGGAAGGATTTCGAGCGCTTCTGCGAAAGGGCGGAGAAACTCCCCGGGGTTCGCTTTTTCAGAAGCTACGTCTCAATAGTAAAAGAGGACCCGGAAACCAGGAATGTAACCATACGGTATTCCACGCCCGACGAGGGGGTGAAAGAGGAAGAATTCGATATGGTGGTGCTGTCCGTCGGCTTGAATCCTCCCCATGACGTCAAGGGCCTGGCAGACAAGTTCGGCATCGAGCTCAATTCACACGGGTTTTGTAAAACCAGTCCCGTCAATCCTATGGAGACCACCCGCCCCGGAATTTTTATCAGCGGCGCCTTCCAGGGTCCTGTCGATATTCCCGAGTCGGTCTTTGCCGCCAGCGGGGCCGGCGCCCAATGCGGCGAGCTCCTTGACTACCGGCGAGGTGATTTGGCCAAGGAAAGGATCTACCCGCCGGAAAGGGATGTCTCCAAAGAGGAGCCGCGGATAGGGGTCTTTGTGTGTCATTGCGGGGCCAATATCGGCAGGATAGTCGGCGTCCCTTCCACCGTTGAATACGCCCTGACCCTGCCCCATGTCGTCTACGCCAAGGAGCAGCTCTTTTCCTGCGCCACCAATTCCGCCAAAGAAATATCAGACCTGGCCAAGGAAAAAGGGCTCAATCGCGTGGTTGTCGCCGCCTGCTCCCCCAGAACCCTGGAGCCGTTATTCCGGGACACCCTCCGGGAGGCGGGAATCAATCAATATTATTTAGAGATGGCGAATATCAGGGAACATTGTTCCTGGGTCCACGCGAAGGAGAAGGAAGAGGCCACCCGGAAGGCAAAGGATATCATCCGGATGTCGGTAGCCCGCACTTGCCATCTGGAGGCCCTGGAGGAATTCGACCTCCCCGTCAACAAGACGGCGCTGGTGGTCGGCGGCGGCATCGCCGGCATGACTTGCGCCCTCTCCGTAGCGAATCAGGGCCATGAGGTTCACCTGGTGGAAAAGGACGCGGATCTCGGGGGAACGGCGCGAAGAATCCATTCCACCCTGGAAGGGCTTGATGTTCAGGCCTATTTGCGCGATGTTATACGCAAGGTTTACCGGCACCCCCTGATACATGTATATACCGATGCCGCCATCACCGGGGCTGCCGGTTATGTGGGGAATTTCGCCACAAAGGTGAAGTCGGACAGGGGAGTAACGGAGATAAAGCATGGCGCGGCCGTCCTCGCTATCGGCGCCGACATATATAAACCCGACGAATACCTGTACGGGGAAGACGAACGGGTAATGACCCACCTGGAGTTGGAGGAGCGGATCGCCGGAGGAGACGAAAAGATCACCCGGGCACAGAGTCTGGTGATGATCCAGTGCGTCGGCTGCAGAAATGAAGACAGAAATTACTGCAGCAGGATATGTTGCAGCGAGTCTGTAAAGAACGCCTTGAGTCTCAAGGAGATAAACCCCCGGATGGATATATACATCCTCTTTCGGGATATGAGAACCTATGGGTTTAGCGAGGATTATTACCGGGAGGCGTCAGAAAAAGAGGTAAAGTTCATCCGCTACGAACCGCAGGATAAACCCCGGGTGGAGGCTGTGGAGGAGGAGGGGAGGCCTGTTTTACGGGTTACCGTGACGGATGACATTCTCGGGAAGAGGCTTCAAATAGACGCTGATATCATCGCGTTGGCCGCCGCCGTCATTCCCTCCGCCGGAACCAGGGAAGTTGCCGGATTATTCAAGGTCTCACTGGGACCGGATGACTGGTTCAAGGAGGCCCATGTCAAATTAAGACCTGTCGAGTTCGCCACGGACGGCGTTTACCTCTGCGGAATGGCTCATTATCCCAAGCTTATATCCGAAACGATCAACCAGGCTTATGGAGCGGCGGGCCGGGTTTTAACCCTTCTCTCCCATGATACGGTCACGGCCTCCGGCAGCGTTTGCGAGGTGGATGAGAACAGGTGTATTTCCTGCGGGGCATGCATCACCGTTTGCGCCTATGGCGCGATCGAGTTTCGTGAAACGCCGCAGGGCAGAAAGGCCGCGGTCAATCCCGTTCTCTGCAAGGGAGACGGTCTCTGTAACGCGGTATGTCCGACAGCGGCTATAAGACTTAAGCACTTTACCGATGAAGAGCTCTTGAGCCAGATTGATGCAGCGGTTGGAGAATAAGGAGAAAGGAGGGTGAGAGCGAATGAGTACAGGACTTAAATTTGAACCAAGGATCGCAGGTTTTGTATGCCAGTGGTGAGGGTACGGGGCTGCTGACCTGGCTGGAGTTTCCAGACTTCAATATACCACCGAAATAAGGCTTATACGGGTCATGTGCACCGGCAGGATCGATCTGTCGCATGTACTCCGGGCTTTCTCAAAAGGGGCGGACGGGGTGTTCATCGGCGGCTGCCGTCTTAATGAATGCAATTATATCACTCATGGAAATTTCCATGCCTTGGGCATGGTTCATCTATGTAAAAAAATGATGGGGCACATCGGGTTGAACCCCGAAAGGTTAAGGATCGAATTCATGTCTTCCGGCGAAGGAATCCTCTTCGCCGAAGTCATGAATGATTTTGGCGGCCGGGTGAAGAAGTTGGGGCCTCTTGGCAAAGGCGAGGGAATGGTCGAAAATGCTTTGAAGGCTAAACTCGAAGCAGTTACAAGGCTGGTCCCTTACATCAGACTGGTGGAAAGGGAGAGGCTGAGAGTGCTTTTTAAATCGGAAGAGGAATATGAAAAATTTTTCGCCGGCGACGAGTTCCACAGGTTATTCAAGGAATTGATCGTGGATAAACTGGCGATAAGCCAGATCATGTCGCTCCTGCGGGAACGCCCCCTTTCGACCGGGGAGATCGCCGCGATTTCGGGCCTGACCCCGTCTGAAACATCGAGACACCTGAATAGTTCATCAAGGCAGGGATTGGTCAGGTACGATGAAAGCAGGAAGAGTTTCGCTCTCGCCTGAGGTAAAAGAAGAAGATCGGGAAAGGGGCTATGGATAACGGAAGGATCGATCGGATTATCGATAAACATCAGGGGGACGCCGGTTCGCTGATCCAGGTATTGCTGGAGATTCAGAGCGAAAATCACTGGCTTCCCAAGGAGGCATTGGAGAGGGTCAGCGAAAAATTGCAGGTTCCCCTGACCCGGATAAGGCATATCGCCACCTTCTATAAGGCCTTCAGCCTGGTTCCCAAAGGACGTCATGAAATTCACATTTGCATGGGCACAGCCTGTCATGTTCGCGGCGCGCAGCGCGTCCTCGACACGGCGCAGGACGTGACCGGCATTAAGCCCGGCGAGACGGACCTGGACTTGAAGTTCAGCCTGGAGACGGTGAACTGCGTAGGCTGCTGCGCCCTGGGACCGGTCATGGAAGTCGATGGGAAGACTCACGGCAAGATGGGACCGGCCAAGACGGCAGATGTGTTGAGAAACATCGATTAAGGGAAAATTATGCCGCTGATACACTCGACTGACGAGTTGGAGAAAGTCAGACAAGAGATATTATCCCGGAGAGACCCGGACAGGCCCTGCATTTCAATATGCGCCGGCACCGGCTGTCTCGCCTCCGGCGCGGGTGAAGTCATCGCCGCCTTTAAAACAGAGATTGAAAAACAGGGCTTACAGGCGGATGTGAACACCAGAGAAACCGGGTGCCCCGGATTTTGCGAGAGAGGCCCCCTGGTGGTTATTTATCCCGAGGAGATATGCTATCTCCAGGTAACGCCCCAGGACGTTCCCGAGATTGTCTCAGAGACCATAAAGGAGAAGAGGATCGTCGATCGTCTCGTCTATGTTGACCCCGCCACAGGCGAAAAGGCGACCATTGAATCCGACATCCCCTTCTACAAGCATCAGGAACGAAACATCATCGGCAGCAACATCAGGATCGATCCGAAGAGCATCGAGGACTATCTGGCGATTGGCGGTTATTCAGCGTTAGCCAAGGTTCTTTCCCGGATGTCCACCGGGGAAGTATTGGAGGAAATCAAAAAGTCGAACCTGAGAGGGAGGGGAGGCGGCGGCTTTCCCACGGGGAGAAAGTGGGAAGAATCCCGCAATGCCCCTGACAAAGCAAGGTATGTGATCGTCAACGCCGACGAAGGCGACCCGGGGGCATTCATGGATAGGGCACTCCTGGAAGGCAACCCCCACTCCATCCTCGAGGGGCTGACGATCGGCGCCTACGTCGTCGGCGCCCGCCAAGGCTATATTTACGTTCGACAGGAATACCCCCTGGCGGTGGAGAATGTAACCATCGCCATCAGGCAGGCCGAGGAGCATGGTTTGCTGGGAGAAAATATTCTTGGCTCAGGCTTCGATTTCACTGTCAAAGTGCACAAAGGCGCCGGCGCTTTCGTCTGCGGCGAATCGAGCGCCCTGATGACGGCCTTGGAAGGCCGGGCGGGAGAGCCCAGGCCAAAATATATCCACACCGCCGTCAAAGGCCTTTGGGACAGACCCAGCGTATTGAATAATGTTGAGACCTGGGCGAATGTGCCTCTTATCATTAATAATGGCGCGGACTGGTTTGTTCAATTCGGAACGGAAAGAAGCAAGGGCACGAAGATTTTCTCCCTGGTCGGCAAGATAACCAATACCGGTCTTGTCGAGGTGCCCATGGGCATCACTCTCCGAGATGTTATCTACAAGATAGGCGGCGGCATCCCCGGAGGCAAGAGGTTCAAGGCGGTGCAGACCGGGGGACCGTCCGGAGGCTGCATCCCCGAGGAATTGCTGGGTCTGGAAGTCGGTTTTGATGAACTCGCCCAGGCCGGTTCAATGATGGGCTCCGGCGGGATGATCGTCATGGACGAAGATACCTGCATGGTCGATGTCGCGCGGTACTTCCTTGACTTCCTCACCGACGAATCGTGCGGCAAATGCGTCCCCTGCCGGGAAGGCATCCGGCAGATGCTCAAGATACTCGCCAATATCGCCAAAGGAAAGGGAAGAGAGGGTGATATCGAGCTTTTGGAGGAGCTGTCCGAAGTAGCCTGCGACGCCTCGCTTTGCGCGCTGGGCAAGACCGCCCCCAACCCGTTTTTGAGCACGTTAAAATACTTCAGGGATGAGTATGAGGCGCACATCAGGGAGAAGAGGTGCCCGGCCTTGTCCTGCAAGGAGCTGATCGCGTACCATATCGACCCGGAGAAGTGCCGGGCCTGCATGATCTGCCTTAAGCAATGTCCTGCCGAGGCGGTTACAGGCGGCAAGAACCTGATCCATGTCATCGATCAGGAGAAATGCACAAAGTGCGCGACCTGCTTTGAGGTTTGCCCCCCTCGCTTTGGCGCGGTGAAGAAGATTTCCGGCGAGCCTGTTCCGGCGCCTGTCCCCGAAGAAGCCAGAATGATAGTCAGAGAGAGTAAACAAAAATGAGTGAAATCCTTTTACAGATCGACGGAAGAGAGGTCAAGGCAAGGGAAGGGATGACCCTTTTGGAGGTGGCGCAAAAGGCGGGGATATCGATTCCGACGCTTTGTCACCACGAGAAATTGGACCCCTATGGGGGTTGCCGCCTTTGCACGGTGGAAGTGGAAATGCGCGGCTGGACAAAGCTTGTTGCCGCCTGCTGCTACCCGGTGGAAAAGAATCTGGTCGTAAGAACCAGGTCTGAGAAGGTGGATAGAATCCGCAAGATGATCCTGGAGCTGCTTATGGCCCATGCCCCTGATGCTATCCCGTTGCAGGAGCTGGCCAAAGAGTATGGGGCGGACAGGGACCGTTTTGAAAAAGAGGCGTCCTTTTGCATTCACTGCGGGCTCTGCGTGAGATACTGCGCCGAGGTCAAGAAGAAGAACGCCGTCGGTTTTATTGACCGAGGGACAAGGCGGGAGATATGTTTCATCCCGGAGATCGCCTCCAGGGAGTGCTGGAACTGCAAGGAATGTTTTCCCCTTTGCCCCACGGAAGCGCTGCAGGCGGCTTACGTTTTAACCCTCTCCTTCGGGCAGGTGCAGGGATAAGCAGAATACATCGCCCCGGATGGTCTCATACCGCAGGTGGTAGAGAGAAACTGGGACCCGTCCTGAAGGCCATCCTCACGCGGATTCCTCTGAATCCGATATGCCCTCAATCTTCCTCCCGCTGTACGACGCCATCGCCACGCCAACTAACGCAAGCCCGGCAAAAGACGTTTCCCTCCCCCGTCCTCTTGCCGACATCCTCCGGGATACGGCCTCGCTGTCCGCCCTCTTCGCCCGCCAGGCCGACGCCAGCAGACGTTGTGATTGAGTAATTTTACTCGCCCATTGAGTAAAACTGGTTGCCTTGATTGAAGTCCTTTGATATGAGCCCGTTCTGAGTTACGAACGTCACCTTTTATCGACCCCCCGTACGGAACTTTCCCGGCCGACACCGGTCATTCATGTCCTGATCGGCCCCCGACAGGTGGGCAAGACCACCATTGCCCGCCAGATTGGGAAATCAATTGGCATTTAAACTATATACGCTACAGCCGACAGCCCGGTCCCCCTGGATTCGGCCTGGATCGAGACCCAGTGGCGCCGCGCTGTTGCCAGCAGCGCCCCATCAGGCGGCCCGCAACGCCGGAGATTCGCGTCCTGATCCTCGGATCGTCGTCCCTGCTGATGCAGGAGGGGCTGACCGAGAGTCTGGCCGGCCGGTTCTTTTTTCTGACCGGCCTATTGCCGTTCACGGAGGCGGAGATGGAATTTCTCAATAATCTGAGAAAGCTAACTGAGATTGCTCCATAGTACAGCCCTGATCTGCCGCCTTCGGGCGGCTTTTACGTTCCTCCAGACTGGTGACAGGCACCATGAGACAAGATTTTACGATCTCCCTTTCCCAACCGCATCGCCAGCCCCTGATTTTCGTATAAAGGGTTTCGGCTTGACCATCATAAACAATTAGTTTATAAATCTTCCCATGATTAGAACATTCGCGGATACTGAAACCGAACGGTTTTATATCACCGGGAAATCCAGACATTTTCCGCCCGACGTTCTGAAACGGGCGATAAATCGTTTGACGCAGATCGACGCGGCAACGGTTATCAACGATCTCCGTATGCCGCCATCTAACCGTCTGGAATCTTTAATAGGAGCTCGCGCCGGGCAATGGAGCATCCGTATCAACGAACAATGGCGCGTCTGTTTCCGGTTTGAAAACGGTGAGGCTTACGATGTTGAAATTGTCGATTATCACTGAGGAGGTAAAACCATGAATCCGAAAAATAATCTTCCTCCGGTTCATCCGGGTGAATTTCTTAAAGAGAATCTTGACGAATTGCGGATCTCTCAGGCTGAGTTTGCACGCACCATTGGACTTTCGGCCATGAGAATATCCCATGTCGTCAAAGGGAAGAGACCTGTCACCGCTGAGATGGCCTTACTTTTCGGCAAGGCCTTTGGCCAAACGCCTCAATACTGGATCAACTTGCAGACGACCTATGACCTCAAAATGGCCGAAAATGTTGTCAGCCGCAGGATCGCTGGAATCCGTCAACTTGCGCATGCATGATGAAAGGTGTTCCCTTCTTTTCACAGCGGCCAGCCACCGTGGGTGTTGATGGTTTCGTCCACGGTCGCCATGAGGCGGAAGGTCGCGGCCAGGGCGGCGACGATGCGCTGGTAATGGGTAATGTCGTCCCAGGATAGCTTGCGGCCTTTCCGGTCCTTGAGCCATTTCTGACAGACCTGGTAGCCGCCGATATGGAAGTCCCACACCTCCGGCGGCACCCGCGCGAAATACTGGGTCTTGTTGATCCAGACCCGGCCCGCGTCCCCGGCGCTTCCTTCCGCATAACTGACGGTTTCTACGGCATTGTCCCCGGCGACGGGGTAGGCCGTAATGAGGGTCGGCGTCTTTTCCAGCAAGTGCAAGGCCGTAAGTTCCGCACCGAAACCGCAGAGGGCGCGGAACAGGTCGGCATCGCCGGTCAGGGGCAGGCGGGGAAAGTCGATCTTCAGGAAGTCGGCGTAACGCTGCCGGTAGGCCGGGGAATGGAAGACGGCGTACATATAGAAAAAGACGTCCTCGGGACCGAAGGTTTGCACCCGGTCGCCCTGGCCGTCGGGGATGAAGTCCATGCCGAGGCGCGCAGAGAAATCTTTGAGGAAGGCCGGGGCGAGGTTGGGGCGGCGGGTAATCAAAACATTTGATGATACATCAAATTCTAATGAGTCAGATATATGTAGATACAGTGGAAATAGACACGCTTGTGTCGTTGACTCACCACACTTCGTTTCCATAATAAGCCGAGAGCAATAAAAGTGATCCTGACTTTGTGATTTATTACTTCTCGCAGATATAAGACCTAAATTCCTTCCAGCAAGCATCTGATTCATTACGTCATAGACCGGCCATCTTACCAAGGAATGATGGTAGAATAACATACGAATATCAAAAGGACGATACTGGCAAGGCACAATGTGACTTTTAATATTTGACAGGTTCTTTGCTATAGCATGCGCTTTTTCAAGAGTTCTTTCCCTTACATCCCGAAGTCCGTAATGCTCTCGTGCATGTTCCACGGAAGATGAAACAAAATCTTGGAGTCTTTTTTGCAGCTCATCACGTGAAAATCCAAACACAAAACCATCCCTTGATGTTATTAACCCTGTATTGTTGACCGGCATCATCTCCGTCACCTTCCAGCCCCGTTCGTACTCGGCGCGCAAGTTCTCGTCCTGGGGGAGGAAAAGATAAAACGGCGGCTGGGGCGTCACGGTCTGCCAGTCCGTCGTGGCCAAGTTGTTCTCCCGGAGCCAGTGATACTTGCCGCCGGAAAGTATCCGCCCCTCGGGCGCATCCTCGTAAAGCTCCCGGAGGCCCCAGAGGTGGGCGTGGCGTATGCCGGCGGTCTTCGCACCTGCTGATTTTTCCTCGCTACCGCTCTTCCCCGTCAGGGGGTTTTTCACGAAAATCCCGATGGCCACGCCCTGCTGGATGTCGAAGACGTTTTCGTCCTTCGACCCGTCGGGGCAGCGCTCCTTCTTCTTGCTGTTGCCGTGGAGGTCAAGAAGGTAGATTGCATCGAAGGTCTTCATGAGGCTCTGGCGCATCCCCCGGAAGGTCGGATTGTCCAGGTAGCCGTGATTTGTGATGAAGGCGAGGATGCCGTAGCCCGTCTTCTCGATGCGCCACTGGGCGAAGCGGATGAATTTGACGTAATCGTCGTTGAGCCATTTGGGGTTCTTCTCGCCCAGCGGCCGGCCGTCCACCTCGAAGTAGTTGTCCGTCTTCAATCCTGCCGGCCCGTCTTTTCCCCGGAGGAGCTGGGCAATCCACGGCCCCGTATTGGCGGAGTGTCCCGAATAGGGCGGATTCCCCAGGATGACCATGACCGGCGCCTCCTGTTTCACCGCGCCGGCGGCATTGACTTCTTCGACCAGCCATTGGGTGAAAAGGGGTAAGTCGCTGATCTTGTAGGCCTCCTCCAGGGTGTTGGTCAGATAGATGCGGAGCCGCTCGTCCGAGCCAAAGTCATAACCGTACTGGGCGAGCTGGAGGCCAAGTTTCATGTGGGCCACGGCATAGGGCGCCATCAGGAGCTCAAAGCCGAAGATCCTCGGCAGAAGATGCCGGGCGACATAGCCCTCTTCACCGCCCCAGGCGCCGATTTGCCCTCTATCGCTGATATGTTCGTGGATCTGGTCGATGACGCCGTGGAGAAAGGTGCCCGTCCCCGTCGCCGGATCGAGGATCAGGACCCGGTGAATTTCCTTGCTTTCGCCTGCGGGGCCGGCCTTACGCAGGATCATGCCGGTATCGGCCAGACCGTCGGGCAGGGCAAAGTCGGTCTTCAGCAGGTGATCAACGCTTCGGACGATATAGGAAACGACCGGTTCGGGGGTGTAATAGACGCCCCGCGCCTCGCGCATCTTCGGGTCGTAGGCGGCGAGGAAGGTCTCATAAAAATGCACGATGGGGTCTTCCTGACGGGTCCGCCGTCCGAAATCCCGGAGGATGCCCTCCATGTCCGTCCGATCCAGCAGGTTGGTCAGATCATCGACGATCCAGACGATGCGGCCGTCCAGTTCCGGCCCGGCGATATGATTGAACATCCGCCGCAGGAAGGGGTTCGTTTTCGGCAGGTCGAAGGCGGCGTGTTCGCGGACGAAGTGGGTTCCTGCCGTCAGGCGGGCGTTGCTGCGGGCGGCAAAGAGGCCGTAGCAGATCGTCTGGGCATACATGTCGGCGAACTGCGCCTCCGTCAGATCATGAAGGAGGACCTTCCGGAAGCCTTCCAGCTGCTGCTGGAGGCCGCTGCCACCCTCTTCGTCATTCAGGGCGTTCAGAAGCGTTGCCCGGATGAGGCGGGCCAGCGCGGCCATACGGCAGGCCAGATCCTTCGGCGTACGAAGCAGGGGGATGTGTTCATTGAGGAAGGCAGAGAGGATTTCCGTTACTTGTGCAACGCCTTCCTTGTCGATCTTCAGCTTACCCGATGGTTCCGGCCTGGCCAGGCGGGCCGTCAGGCGGTGGGCGCCACCTACGTACCAGCGAAATTCCAGGTAATCGGTGAGGAGGAGGTTTCCGAGGCTCTCGCGGTAACGCCGCAACTGCTCGTCCTTTTCGACGGCGTCTAAAGGTTTGCCCACGTCTTTGGCTTCGATATACCCGAGAGGGATGCCGTGCCGGGTGACGATGAAATCCGGGGCGCCGCACTGCTCACGCTTTGGTTCGTTCGTGGCCGTGATATTTTCACGCAGGGATTCGATGAGGGACTTCAGGGCGGGGCGATGGGTGTGTTCCGTGGCGTTCCGGAGCTTGAGATTTCCTTCAATGGCCGCCAGATAAGGTTTCATCGATTCCATACTCGCCAATATACCTGAAATAACACCCTTTACAATACATTTTCCCACCCTCCCAAAATTGAGTACAGGGAGGTAATCAGGGCCATCCTCAAACATCTGGGGTTGTGGCTCGTCAGGTCAAAGTCTGTCCTGTACTTGATACGGAAGCCTCTGCCGAACAAGCGCCAAATTTGGGGTCGAAGCTGAAATGCCGGGACTATAAAAAGGTCCTGGAGGTCCATGATGCGCTTGAGATGGTCAATGAATCCATCAACAGCCTGGGATTGGTTCCACAGGGATTCTAAAAGAGATTTGAAAGAATTGGCATAAAGTTGCCAGTTTGAAGGCTGCACAAGGTCCTGTTATTTGAGACGAATAACTTCAGCATCGCAGTTGAAGCAATCGAGAATGCAAACCAAACAGGTGCAGGCGCATGTTTACACCTCACAGCGCTGCTTCTCCCAGCGCTTCCACAAACCTCCGGATCTCCTCCGCCGACACCCGGACGCATCCTCTGATCCGGTGATCCGGGTCGCTGGGAGGTCCCCCTCGTCCAAGGGTGGTAGACGGTCCGCGCCTAGAGTACGAAATGGGCGACCGCCTTGTCCAGTCGGAAGTAGTGCTTCATGAGTGGCGGGCTTGCCAGGGCCACTTGCTCATTTCCAACAGAAAGCTGGAATACAAACGCTTTTACCCAAAACCTTGACTTCAATAAAAAAGCTTTACAGGGTGCGCGTCGCGAAGGTTATACTACCCGATATGGAGGCAATATTTATATGATAGCCGTCATACTTGACGGCCTCGTAAAAAGTACCCAAGGCGTCATTCCCGCGTAGGCGGGAATCCAGGAGTAATTGAATACAC